>VXPE01000037.1 GCA_009839745.1 Candidatus Poribacteria bacterium | reverse complement strand
CCCACTGCCTTTCGACAAGGCAGCTTGAATATCATAATATTGTCCAAACTTTAGTATCTTTAACGCCTATAACCAAAGTGCGTAGCTTGCAACATCGGCGCAAGCGGATATACGCAATAGCAGTCTATCGCTCAATCCCCCTGACCGAACCGCAAGGTAAAATTAAAAATGGACTTCGCGTCCTGTTTCGGCACTTGTAAGTAAACCTTCCATCATCTGCTGGACAATCAGTCCGTGCCGGAGCGGTGCCTGACACTTTACGTCGTCTAAGATGCATTCAATGAAGTGGTCAGCGATCGCGTCCCAGGATGTGTTGTATTGACCCGGCGGCAAATTGACGCTTATATCCTCAGAAGTGCCGGATTCATCCGTGCGATAGAGTTTCAAGGGACTCATCGTCGCCCCGGCTTCTGTGCCGAAGAGTTCTATCTGGAATTCATCGGGTTGGTGTGATGCCCAGAAGCTTTCTACCTGTAAGCCAAGCCCATTTTCAAAGGTGATAAAACCCCCTGCGTAGTCATCTGACTCGTATTGTTCGTAGGTCTCTTTTGGAGGGCGGCTACGATTCCAGTATCCACGACCCCGCGGTCCAAATTTCGCGCCAGCGGCACCGAGCACTGCGATCGGTTTCGGCAATCCGAGGATCCACCACGCTGAATCGAGAACGTGGACACCCATATCACGGAACGCACCGCCTCCCTTTTTGATGAAACCGAGATTCCATGCCGGGATACCATTGCGGCGAACACTACGCGCACGGGCGTAATAGAGTTCACCGAAATAGTCGTCGCGTGCGAGATTGCCCAGGTGTTGACAGGCATCTCCGAAGCGCGTTGAGAGCGACATCATATTGACAACCCCCGCTGCTTCCGCTTCCGTGACGAGTTTTTGTGCCGCTTCCTCAGAATCGGCGAGAGGTTTCGTTACCATGACGTGTTTACCGTTTCGCACGGCTTCCAATGCGATCGGCACATGCCACTGATTCGGTGTGCCAACAAACACTGCGTCGATGTCGCTATCTTTGCACATCTCTTTGTAATCTGTGTAGAATTTAACCGCGTCCGGTAGATCTTCGGCGAAGGCTTTCATCCGATCTTCAAGCAAATCGCAGAGCGCCACAACAGTGCCCCTCGGATTTTTAGCGAGGGCTGTCCCGTTGGGTTTGCCTATGCCCATCCCGACGACTGCAATTCGGACTGATTTGTTTTCTGATGCCATTTTTTAAACTATTGCTCCTGGTCTGCTCTCCACTACGTTCCGAGCAGGGTTCTGGTCTGGGTAGGCACAAGACCTATCCCTACGGTTTAATGATAACTGATAACCATTTCAATACGGCCTACCTCGTGAATTCAAGGGTGGACTCACTTCGTTTTTGACGGGTTGAATCGTCCGTAGATACGCCCAGATCGCTTTCAGGTCTTCATCGTTCATTTGCGCGTAATGCTTCGTCGGCATCGGAGGAAAGATCTTCCGGTTGCCTGCCACGCCTTGATGGAGTCCCGTCCGCATCGCTTGGATGAACATTTCCTCTGTCCATTCGCCTATCCCAGTTTCATTATCCGGGGTCAAATTTGAAGCGAAACTCGTTCCAAATGGACCTGAGAATGCTGTCATTTGCGTTGATGTAAGAATGAAGATGCCTTGTTGCATCATGCTGAAATTGTAGCGTGGATACGGCGCGTTCGCTGGATGCCCAGCGAGATACATGTCCATGTTGTATTCAGCCCCGGCGCGGGGGGTATGACAATGGGCGCATGCACCCACTGTATCCACGAGATATTTTCCGCGCTGGACCCTATCGCTCTGGCTTTGAACAGAATTGATGTTCAGCGCGATGATGCTGCCGACAACGAGCAACGTCGCACAAAAGATGAAGAGGTTTCGGTGCATTCAATAAGTTCTCCTTTGAATTTCAGGTTCCGTGCAAGTCTCACTCCAATTTAGCAAATTCCGCAAATACATGCAATAGAAATATAAAAAAGGCGCGGTTGAAAACCACACCTGTGCTTTACAGTCAAAATTGCGTCATGCCCGAATTTTTTTTACCACAAACGCTGCTTTTGTGCTAAAATCATGACAAAACTTGGACAATTGTTCGTTAGAAATTCGGATAATACCTTTATTTATGTGAGGGTCTGGGAAAACATGCAGGGTATGATGATGAAGTATCCATTGACACTCGCTCAGATTTTGGAACATGCGCACCATATACACGGCAATAAGCGGGTTACGACACTGCTGCCCGATCAGACATTCCATTGTTACACCTATACTGCGTTATATGAGCGTGTAAAGCGGTTAGCAAATGCTATCATGCAACTCGGAGTTATACAACCGGGCGACAGGGTTGGGACGTATGCTTCCAATACCTATCAACATCTGGAACTCTACTATGCGATTCCGTGCATCGGTGCTGTGCTGCATCCCCTCAATGTGCGTCTCACCGCCGTTCAATTGGCACGAATCGTGCAGGAGGCAGGAGACAAGATTATTTTTGTAGATGATGTGTATGCCGAGCAATTTGAGGCACTAAGGGAGAAAATTGGATCTGAACGGGTTGTTCACTTTAATCCGAGTGCCATGCCTCCCGATGTTGCTTATGAGCATCTGCTCTCTGAAGCCGAGCCAGCCTATTCATGGGATATCCCTGACGAAAACTGGGCAATGGGGCTTTGCTACACCAGTGGAACGCAAGGAGAACCGAGAGGCGTTCTCTACACCCATCGCTCCATGTTTCTCCACACGCTTGCCGTGAATCAAGCCGATGTCTTCGGATTAACAGAGGCGGATGTCGTGATGCCCCTTGTCCCGATGTTCCATGCGATGGCGTGGGGACTGCCCTACGCGGCTATGTTCGCTGGGGCGGATATAGTACTTCCGGGTGCTAAGCCGCTGTGCCTCGCGGACCTTATTGCCGAGACGGGTGTCACCGTTGCCGCGGGGGTCCCGACAATCTGGGCAAAGGTGTATCCCGAATTGTCGAAAAGGCGGCAGGACATTTCCACCTTGCGACGATTGATCGTAGGCGGTGAAGCGATGCCTCCGACACTCATTGAAGCCTACGAAAAGAATCTCGGTGTTGAGGTGTGCCACGCCTGGGGAATGACAGAGATGTCACCGACGGGAACCTTCTCGAAATTGCGGGGGGCACATCAAAATTTGTCGGATGCTGAAAAATGGCGAATTAAAGCGAAACAAGGACGACCGATACCGGGTGTTGAACTCCGCCTCGCCGCTGAAATATCTAACGGTTTCACGAAACTCCCTTGGAATGGCGAGGTCGTCGGGGAACTACAAGTCCGGAGTCCATGGACGGCGAGTCGTTACTACAATATTCAGCCGACTGCAGAGCATTTCACGCCTGACGGGTGGTTACGCACCGGAGACGTTGCCACTATTGATGTAGAGGGTTACATGCAGATTGTGGACCGCGCCAAGGCACTCATCCGAAGTGGCGGAGAGTCTATTTCAAGTGTTGCCTTAGAAACCTCACTTCTAAAGCATCCATCCGTTCATGAAGCGGCAGTTATCGGGGTGCCGGATGAGAAGTGGGGTGAACGTCCACTCGCCGTTGTCGTCCTCACACCGGTAGGTGCGGTTTCTAATCAGGGTTCCCACCCGTTACTGGGAAGGCACACCGATATGGATATCGCAGACACCCTCAGACAACATCTCATCCCAGAATTTCCGAAATTCTGGATTCCTGATCGGTTTATCGTTGTTGATGAAATCCCGAAAACGAGCGTCGGAAAATTTGATAAGCGTGCGATTTTAGGAATGTTTGTATCCACTGGTAACTCGGATTTACCACGATGATGGGTAGTCAGAGGTTCTGAACCTCGGCCCCGATAGCATTTTAATTGATGGGCATCTCGACTGCGTATCCCTGTATCCACTGCCTACGGGAGATAGAGGGGAGTGCAGTTTTTGGGATTCTAAAAACCTGTAGCCCGTAACGAAGTGGAGGGCGATCCTTGAGCGAAAAGCTGAAAAGCATAAGCCTCGTCGTTTCTCCGCAAGGAAAAATTAAAAAATGAAAATGAAAGCTGCTATCTACACAGGCATTGAAGGAATTGAGATACGTGAAGTTGAACGGGACGAACCCCCTCCAGGCTTTGTCCTCGTTGATACAAAACAGACCGGTATCTGCGGAAGTGACCTGCACAGTTATTACGGGAATTGGGGGCAATCGCACGAATACGCCGCAGGGCATGAGACATGTGGTGTCGTCGTGGCACTCGGCGAGGGGGTAACGAAATTTGACCTTGGCGACAAGGTCGCCGTGGAATGTTTTTCGCACTGCGGCGTCTGCAAGTATTGTGAAACCGGACAGTATAATCTCTGCGTCAATAGGACCGGGGTCTCACCGGGTATGCACGGCGGGTTTGCTGAATACACCTCGGTGCACCAGTCTGGATTGTTTAAATTACCGAAAGACATGACGTTTGAGCAGGGCGCACTTGTTGAACCGCTCGCCGTCTCACATCGTGCTATCGCGCGGACAGGTACCAATTTCAGAGATACAGTCGCGATTATCGGTGGCGGGACTATCGGACAATTCGCTTTAGCGGATGCAGTCGCCGCGGGTGTGAAAGAGACGTTGATTACCGTCAAGTACGAGCAGCAAGCAGAACTGGCAAAAGCCCTCGGCGCAGATCATGTCGTAAACGTCGGCGACACCGACGTTCGTGAATACGTCAAGGATGCCACAAACGGCATCGGTTTTGACGCAGTGGTTGAAACCGTAGGCGGTGGGGAAAACTTTGACACCGCTATGAATATCGTTCGGAAACAGGGGGCTGTTGTCCTCGTCGCAGGATACTATAAACCGCTTGAAGTGGATCTTTCCAAGATCGTCTGGTCAGAAGCATTCGTTACAGGGTCTAACTGCTACGGTTATAGTGGGATGGAGACCGACTTTGAGGCAGCGATTGAGTTGATTGACTCTGGCAAGGTCGATGCGACAAAATTGGTGACACACTCCTATCCACTTGACGAGATCGTCGAAGCGTTCCGAGTGTCTGCCGATAAGACCTCCGGCGCCGTTAAAGTGCATGTCTGTCAGCAATGAGGAAAAATAGCGATTCGCCGTACCGAACCGCAAGGAAAAATTAAAATGTTGAATGCCCAAGAACGGGAACAGTTTTGGCGGCAGGGCTACCTCGGTCCTTACAAACTTTGTAGTTCTGAAGAGATGCTCAGCATGCACTCAAAGATCGAGAAAGTCCTTGAAACCGCACCGCCAGATCACAACCAAGTGGAGCATAACCGGCATCTTGACTCTGAATTAATTCACAATCTCGCCACGCATCCGACTATCATCAAACGGATGGCATCTCTCTATGGCCCCAATCTGCTGCTCTGGCGGACGAACTTTTTCATCAAGGAACCGGGTGCGAAAGAGATTCCGTGGCATCAGGACTTTAACTATTGGCCCCTTGAACCCCCTATTATTATTTCTGCGTGGATTGCTGTCGATTCCGCAACATTAGAAAATAGTTGTCTCCAGATCGTTCCCGGCTCACACCGAAAAGTAGTCCCGCACGTAAAAGCAACCTCAGATATGGCGTTCAATCAGATGGGTGACCTTGGATTCGTTGATACCAGCACTATTGTCAACCTTGAGATGCAACCCGGCGAATTTGTCCTCTTTAATGAGCGCACCTTGCATCACTCGGAGGCAAATCGTTCTGATAAACGACGTATCGGTTTAGCAGTGCGGGTCATCCTGCCGATTGTCAAAGTTTTCGATTGGGACGCGCCACAGCACGAGCTCATCGTCGTTCACGGTGAAGATCCCGTCCAATTTAATCATAGGAACTCCGATCCCGACGCATCACTGTAGATGCCTTCCAGCGCGCGGTCTGACTGACAGTTAACCCCTGAAAACGAATAAAGGAGAAATCTTAAATGAATCGTCAAATTACCCTCGCTTCTCGACCTGTAGGATACCCAAAGGAATCGGACTTTAACTTAGTTGAAGTGCCGATGCCAACGCCTGGAGATGGCGAGGTATTGGTAAAGACGCTCTACCTCTCAGTTGATCCGTATATGCGGGGACGGATTAATGCAGCGAAATCTTATGCCGCCAATGTGGAAATTGATGAGGTCATGGTGGGAAGTGTAATCGCTGAGGTTATTGAGACGGAGCACCCGAATTTCGAGGTGGGTGATATCGTCAACGCGGGTATCGGGTGGCAGGAATACGGTGTCGTTGGTGGTGATGGACTGCGGAAGATTGATCCAACAATCGCACCCATCTCAACAGGCGGCGGGATTCTCGGTATGCCCGGTCTAACAGCCTACTTCGGCTTACTTGAAGTTGGGAAACTTCAAGAACGGGAGACAGTCTTTGTCTCTGGTGCCGCTGGTGCCGTCGGCTCCGTCGTCGGACAGATCGCGAAAATCAAGGGTTGTCGGGTTGTCGGGTCCGCCGGAACCGATGAAAAAGTCGCTTACATTGTTGATGAACTCGGCTTTGATGATGCTTTTAATTATAAAGAGGTTACCGACTATCATGAGGAGCTCCAGAGACTTTTCCCGGATGGCATTGATGTCTATTTTGACAACGTCGGTGGCGTTATCACGGATGCCGTTTTCCTCAATTTAAGAATCAAAGGTCGTGTGGTGATCTGTGGACAGATTTCACAGTATAATTTGGAGAAGCCGGAGACAGGTCCCCGTTTTCTCTGGCACATGATCACCAAGCGCGCGAGAATCGAAGGTTTCCTCGTCTCTGAGTTCGCCGATCAGCATGCGGAAGCACTCGTTGAGATGTCGGCGTGGGTCCAACAGGGCAAATTGAAATACCATGAAACGATTGAGGAAGGTGGGATCGAAAGCGCGCCCGCAGCGTTCATTAGTATGCTAAAAGGCGGCAATATCGGGAAACAACTCGTCAAAATTTCCGACTGATTTTTAATTTATTGCTTCTGAGGATCCGATAAATTCGATAGGTAGGCGAGGTTTCCCAACCTCGCCTATCCCAACTTTTGCGTCTCTAATACCCCTTCTCCTTATCAATCACACTCAGGAGCGGTTTCCCAACGAGAAGTCGTTCCAGATTATCACAGAATAGTCCAACACTCCGGTCCAAGCGGATCGGTGAACCCCCGGCGACGTGTGGCGTGATAATCACGTTCGGCAGATCCCATAACGGGCTGTCGGCAGGCAGCGGCTCTTCAGGCGTGACGTCCAACCCCGCACCCCCGATACTCTCTGAAGTGAGTGCCCGAAGGAGTGCCGGTCCGTCTACAATCTTACCACGCGTGACGTTGATAAGCAGCGCATGCGATTTCATCTGTTCAAACGCCGCATCATCAAACATACCGTGCGTCTCCGGGGTCAGTGGTGCACAGATAGCGACGACATCTGATGCCGCAAGGAGATCATGGAACCGATCCATCTTCCAGACCTCATGCACAAACGAAGGGGCTTCAACCGCCTCTGGATCCACAGCGATGACGCGCATATCGAACCCTTGCGCCCGACGCGCAACGTCAATCCCCGTGCCACCGAGTCCGACAATCCCTAACGTCGCCTCGCTGAGTTCCCATGTTGCCAGACGGATTGACATCCGATTCTCCCACGTCCGCTCGCGAACCGAACGTCCGATGCCTCTCAGAAGACCGAGAAGTAACGCCCACGTCTGATCTGCCAGATGTGGACCGACAAACCCTTTCGCACTCGTGAGGAGAACATCGCTTTCCACAAACTCCGGAAATAGCAAGCCGTCAACGCCAGCCGAAAGCACTTGGACCCATTTCAGCTGTTTCGCATTCTCAAAAAGCGAACGGTTGAAACCACCGAGCACAATATCGGTATCTACGATTTCACGCAGTGCCTCTTCTGAATTCTCTGGACACACAAGCGAAAGGTCGTCAGATACCGATGCGATCTGCTGCTGTTGTTCCGATGTAATATCGGTGTTAATCAAGATTTTCATTTGACATTTCTCCTGTATCGTGATATTCTATATACGAAATAACGAGATTCCTGCAGAGTTAACAGCAAGTTTTAACTCGCAAGCTACACCAAAAAACACATTTCTCAAAAAAGGAGAATCCTGTCGTGATTGCTTCATCTTTTATAGGTATACGTAAAAGATACGTCCGTTCCGTTTCTATTCCCATTTTTGCTATTGGTCTTTTTCTCATTGCGATCTTCGTCGCCAGTTGCGGCGATGAAGGCGATACCACCGAAGACACCCCCGGTATGACGGAGGTCCTCCAACCTGTTTCAACACCGCCCCCGACGGCTCAAACGCCACAGCCTGGGGTTGTTGAACAACCCGTCGTTGAAGAGCCGGTTGTTCCAGATGTGCCGAAAACTTCCTTCAAGGACGATATTCAGCCGATACTCGCTGAACGCTGTGCCGTTCCAGGATGCCACGCTGCAGCCGGTGCAGCAAGAGGGCTTGATCTCACCCAATACGATACCTTCAAAAAGGGCGGAAACACGGGTCCCGGATTTGTCGCCGGCGACGGTAAAGGCAGCCTTGTCGTCAAACGCATTGATGGCGGTGGGATGCCTCCCATACCCCCACCTTTAGACGGAGACCAGGTCCAACTTTTCATCGATTGGATCGATGAAGGTGGCGAGAATAACTAATATTACGGTAGCATAGCATTTCTGTCCCCTTCTGTCAAGCCTAAAGTCTTATCAACCTCACGTTACATATTTGGAAGGTGCATGGTGCATGTGCCTTCTTTCGCGTTTGATGTTCTGTTCCTTATCTTGTTAGGGAATTACCCAGTTAAATACTGAAACTTCATTTTCTACAGTAAACGCTATAGAGGAAAACATCATGAAACGCTTATGTTATGTGCTTAGCGCATTCCTTATCCTTACTCCCTTCTCCACCGTCCTCGCAAAAGCCCCAGAAACTGCGAAAATCGTATTTAGATCCATGCGGGATGGCAACTTTGAGATTTATAGCATGAACCCGGATGGCTCTGATCAGATAAACTTAACCCAGCACCGTGCCAAGGATGCCGCGCCTGTCTGGTCACCGACAGGTGAACAGATTCTTTTCACCTCGGATCGAGATGGGATAGAGGATCTCTACCTGATGGACCCAGATGGAGCGAATGTGCGTCAGGTATTCAAAAAATTAATAGGCAGAGAGTTTCCAACGTGGTCGCCTGATGGCAAAGCACTTGCTTATCACCGGTTTCACACATTCTCTATCTACACCGCCTCAATTGACGGAGAAAATGAGGAAAAACTTACGGATGGCTTATGGCCCGCGTGGTCTCCCGATGGTTCTGAGATCGCTTTTATGGCAGGCGAGTTTTTTTGGGCTGACAACGGCAATATCAGATTTCCGGATGTCAGAATCGAGATTATCAATCTACAAACGCATGTACAAGAGAGGCTTCTTCCGAGGAGTATTTGGATGTATAGACCGACTTGGTCACCCGATAGTGCCTAGATAGCCTTTACTTGGAACGGTAGGCAAGCGAACGGTTTTTTAGAAGCTAACAGGAGACTGCATACTATAGATATCTATGTTGTGAACCGAGATGGTAGCGGACTCAGGAAGATTATTGAGTCTGGAGAAAACATTGGAGTGTCTAACCCTACCTGGTCTCCGCGCGGGAATGAACTTATTTACAACATTTACAATCATCAGGGGCGTGGCTCCAGACAACTCTTCAAAGCCGATTTGGACGGCGGTGTCCCAGAACAGCTCACACGCCGGGGAGATAACTTCAGTGCCGATTGGTTCGATCCGGCGTTTGCTTTGCCGGTCTCGCCTCAGCCGTCCCTTTTGACGACTACGTGGGGGAAACTCAAAACACAGGACTAATGTCACGCAAAAATATTTTCTCTTTGCAAACTCTTGCATTTTCAAATGCTCTGAATTTGTAGGAATCTTGCTTCGGTGCTTCTAATGCAGCGAGTCGATAAATATTTAGTAGACGAGGGAGCAAATTATGGCTGCAACTTTGTAAGTTAAGTGGTCACAAAAATTGGATTGAGGTGGTCTTATGTTTAAAGCAATGTTCGTGATAAGTGTACTTCTGCTCATGATGAGTTTTTGGGCGTATACCGCTGAAGATGTTCCCTATATCTCTTTTGCTTCAAATCGATCAGGGAACTTTGATATCTATACTATTGATATCAATGGTGAAAATCTTCGTAACATCACTGACAGTCGAAAAAATGAAGCGGGTGCGACATGGTCCCCTGATGGGCACTTTTTCGCCTATCATGCTGAACTGAATGGGAACACTGATATTTATGTGATGGATATCGAAACGAAGAAAAGCCGTCGGTTGACGGAAGACCCTGGGAATGACGCTATGGCTGCGTGGTCGCCGGATGGAAAATGGATTGCGTTTTGCTCAGATCGTTCAGGGTCGTATGAAATTTACAAGATGGATGTCCGGGGTAAGCATCTACAGCGACTCACGAGACTTCCGGGACGCAATACATCTCCGGCGTGGTCGCCTGATGGTCAATGGATTGCCTTTAATTCCTTTTTTCATAATAAGGAGGGTTTCCGAGAAAATTTCCTGTATGTAATGCGTGCCGATGGAAAAGATCTCAGGCAACTCATAAAAGTAGCCGCAGCGGGAGCGTCGTGGTCTCCCGATGGAAGACAAATTCTTTTTTCAACAACACGAGACGATGCGGATGGGGAAGATACTTTTGACCTCTTTGTCACAGACCTTGATGGTCAAGACCGTCGTCAGTTGACCGACGCACCGAAGTGGGAATTGGATCCTGTGTGGTCTCCAGACAGTCAGTGGATTACGTTTGACGCACGAGAACCTCGGCAGAATGCGACGAGTGCTATCTATGTTATGAACGCAGCGGGTGGTGAGCTGCGTCAATTGACAGATGAACTGTCTCTGAATTGGGGACCCGCTTGGGTACCTGTGCGCCGTGCTTTTCCTGTTCAACCAAGTGCCGTGTTGCTGACGACCTTGTGGGGACGACTGAAACAGGATTAATATGCTCCTATAAAAAATCTGAGGGAGATGCCCCGATTTGAACCTCTTGAGAATGCTGTGGCAGAGGTTTTGTTGAAGGATTAGACACCTGCTGATGGAGGAGAGACCTATCGTGAAAAACTTGTTTATACTATGGACACTGGTTCTTGGGTTATTCTGTCAACGCGTTTACCTTGTTTATGCCCAAGCCCCGAAGACCGCCAAGATTGCTTTTTCATCAAACCGTAATGGGCATTCGGACATCTATGTGATGAATCCTGATGGAAGGAACCCTGTCAGACTAACCGACCACCCTGGAGGCGAACTTAGACCCGTTTGGTCACCTACAGGTTAACATATTCTGTTTATATCGGACCGGGATGGAGAATGGGATCTGTACGTTATGAAGGCAGATGGAACAAACGTGCAAAAGGTCTTTGGAGATATAGCATCAAGAAGCAGTCCATCTTGGGGGCCTAATGGAAAAAGAATCGCTTACTCTCAAAATGAAACTGTTTATATCGCTACCCGAGATGGTAAGAATGTTGAGGTGATTACAAAAGGGATATACCCTCATTGGTCGCCTAACGGAAAATGGATAGCCTTTATTTTAGAGCCGCCAGGTGAAGGCGGAAAATTCGGAATTGGGGTTTTTGACATCCGGACACGCACACGAAAAATGGTTTTAGAAAATCCCCGACGCCCCTTTATAAAAGCCGTCAGATGGTCATCGGATAACTCAAAACTCGCTTTCTCTTGGTTCAACCCTGAGATGTTTCACTTACAGACTATCTACACAATGAACAGCGATGGAAGTGAACTTCAACGGGGCACAAAACCGGCTCGATCCTTTTGGGCTGACAAGCCCATTTGGTCGCCCCGCGGAGACGAACTCGTTTATGAACATAGTGGTAATGGGAAATCCCATATTTTCAAAACCCGCTTGAGAAGTCGTAACGCAAAACAACTCACAAAAGAAGGACGCAATTATCTCGGCGATTGGTTTGATCCGACAACCTTGTCAGTTCATCCCCAAGCAAACCTGCTAACAACGCTCTGGGGTGAACTAAAGCAAAAATAATACGCTTTTATGGACATCTTACTTGTAAATTTATCCGTCCTTCCAACCCAACCTTCTGACAAAATTTTACATACCCACTCTTAGCCAAATTCCTTTTTTATGGAATGCCGCCGGAAGATCTTCAGAAAAATCACACTTTATGCAACCTTCCCACAATTCAGCCGCGTTACTATAGTATAAATCCTTAATAATTTGTGTCGGATAGCGGCTATTCCGTTTCCGTCACTAAAGTTTGGACAATATTATGATATTCAAGCTGCCTTGTCGAAAGGCAGCGTG
>VXPE01000036.1 GCA_009839745.1 Candidatus Poribacteria bacterium | reverse complement strand
AGCCTCCCGTTTGTAAGATCATGGACTACGGGAAGTATCAGTATGAGAAAAACAAACGCGCACGCGAGGCTCGGAAAAAGCAATCGAAGGTCGTCCTGAAAGGAATGCAGTTCCGTCCTGATACCGCGGAACACGACTATCAGTTCAAAAAGCGGCATGTCGAAGATTTTTTGAAAAATGGGTGGAAGGTTCGCGCGACCGTGCGGTTCCGAGGCCGCGAGATGCTTCATACCGACCTTGGTAGAAGTTTGCTTTTACGACTTAAAGGCGATTTGGAAGAGATTGCCGATGTGGAACAACCGCCACGGATGGAAACCCGCATCATGTCAATGATCCTCGCGCCAAAATCTGTGTAATGTTTTTGTCGTCGCACGCGTGTTTCCGCTTATAATTTTTTGTAGGGCGATCTCCCAGTCACGACATCTTCTCTTTCTGTCGACGCGACCCTTTTGACGCGATACGTTTATACGCGGTATTGCTCGTGGGAGAAAGAAACCTTTAAAAAAACGTATAGGTTCCAAGTTGCGTCGGGAGTCGCCGAATACGATTGTGGAACGAAGTGGAGCAATTTAACCATCAACTCGTGCTTTAACATTTTATAACGGCGTCGAGTTGATGGTTAACAGGTGGCCATAAGTAGAAAAAAGGATATTCTAATGCCGAAAATGAAAACACATAAAGGTGCGGCAAAACGTTTCAAGTTCACGTCGAAAGGCAAAATTCGCCGTAATCGCGCATACGCAGGACACCTGTTTATTTCAAAATCAGCAAAACGCAAACGCAGATTGCGCCAGGCGACTCTTGTTGATCCGAGCAACGCGAAACGCTTGAAACGCCTCATTCATCAATAAAAATGAATGTCCGGTATCTATGATAACAACGACACATATCCGGGCAGATTGTAGACCCGATCGCCGATAGCACCGACGGTCGTGATAGGAGCTTTAAATGGCACGAGTAAAAACAGGGAGTGTGCGACGCAAACGCCGTAACCGGATACTGAAACATTCTAAAGGTTACCGTGGTGGGCGAAACAATCTCAAACGCACGGCTAAAGAAGCGGTAGAGAAGGGATGGAACTATGCCTACGCACACCGACGCGCTCGCAAACGCGATTTCCGACGACTGTGGATCGCGAGAATTAACGCCGCCGCCAGATTGCACGGACTCACCTATAGTCGATTCATACATGGGCTCAAAGCCGCTGGTGTTGAACTCGACCGGAAAGTCCTCGCTGACATCGCCGTGAACGATGAAGCCGGTTTTGGACAACTCGTCACCCTCGCAAAAGGTTAGGTGTAGGTGTGATCCTCTCTTCTTGATAGATGCCTATTGCTTTCGTCCTGGTAAGGAAATTAACCTTTGTAGGACAAAGTGACAGGCATTTTTTATTGGGTGTCCCGTGATGGATGGCTTGTTTTCTGTCCTCGCTGAACCACAACAGAACTTAGCAAATCGGTCTCTTCATGGTACCAAATCCGTAGCCCGTAACGTAGTGGAGGGCGGTTTTAAGAAAGGCATGTGAAATTTGAGACGTACGTTGTTTAACCGCAAGGAATAATTAAAAAAATGAAAGCGGAATTACAAGCGATTCAAGCCGAGGCACTTGAAGCTTTAAAAGCAGTGAAAACACCAGACGCGCTTGAATCGCTCCGAATCACATATTTTGGGCGTAGAGGAAAGCTCACCGATGTCATGAAGGGCATGGGCAAACTTTCCAAAGAGGAGCGACCAGTAATTGGCAAACTCGCAAATGAGGTGCGCACCATGCTCACGGAAGCGTTTGAAGTAGCCACGCAGACACTGCATCGTCAGCAACAGGAACAGCAGCTTGAAGAAGAAGCCGTTGACATCACACTTCCCGGACGGAAACCGACTTACGGGAAGGCACACCCCATAATGCAAACGTTGGAGCGGATTGAGGCAATTTTCGGTCAAATGGGATTCCAAGTGGTGACGGGCCCCGACGTTGAGACCGAGTATTACAACTTTGATGCGCTGAACACGCCTGCCGATCATCCGGCTCGCGATTTGCACGATACTTTTTACCTGACGGACGGACGTCTTTTGAGGACCCATACCTCGCCTGTTCAGGTCCGCGCCATGGAGACCCAAAAACCGCCGATCCGAATTATCGTGCCAGGGAAATGTTATCGGGTAGACTACGATATCTCCCACACCCCGATGTTTCATCACGTGGAAGGTTTGCTTGTGGATACGCGCGCCACTTTTAGCGAACTCAAAGGCGTTCTGACCTCCTTTGCTCGACAAATGTTCGGAGACAAGACTCAGATGCGCTTCCGTCCCCACTTCTTCCCTTTTACAGAGCCGAGTGCAGAGATGGATATCACCTGTGCCGTCTGTCAGGGAAAAGGGTGTCGGAGTTGTGGCGGCACAGGCTGGGTCGAAATCTTGGGGGCTGGGGCTGTTGATCCTGCTGTATTTGAAGCCGTGGACTACGACCCGGATCAGGTTACAGGATTCGCCTTCGGTATGGGGGTGGAGCGGATTGCGAACCTCCAGTTTCGCATCCCGGACATCCGAACGCTCTACGAAAACGATCTCCGATTCCTACGTCAATTCTAATGGGGGGACATAGGTGAAACGCTTTTGTTTTGCAATCGTCATACCCATCCTTATTCTTTACACCAATTCTGCTGTTTCCGAAGTTAATGACGCTGCTCAACAGGTCCTCGCCACTATAGAATGGGTCTCAATTCCCAAAGGCACCTTTCTGATGGGGTCAACCCCCGAGGAGACAAAAGTCGCTTACGAAGACGCGAAATTGCGGAGTTCTATGTTGGAGCAACACACTTTCCACGCTGAATTGCCGCGACATCCAGTCTACCTGAGCGCTTACGAAATATCGCGGTATGAAATCACCAATGCACAATACCGCGCCTTCGTTGAAGCAACAAACCGTCCCACGCCGCGCGGACACAGTGGTGAGGAGACGTGGGCAGATGAAACACTTAACGGGGACACACAGCCCGTTGTCGGCGTAACATGGTTTGATGCGCAAGCGTTTGCAGACTGGATCGGCGGAAGCCTACCAACCGAAGCACAGTGGGAACGTGCAGCACGTGGTGCGGACGGACGAACATATCCGTGGGGGAACACACCGCCGAAAGCACGTCAGCATGCCAACTTCGCGCGCCGTTACAATCGTCCGATACCGGTAGGTCAGTTCCCGAAAGGTGAATCTCCGAACGGCATCGCAGACCTTGCCGGAAATGTATGGGAGTGGTGCCTTGATGAATATAGCCCAACTTTCTATCAGCAACATAACGGTGAAACCTCCCAGGATCCACTCAATCTCCGATTCCGAGATGTCCTACGTGCAAGGGTCATTCGGGGCGGCGCGTGGGATGTCGGAAGAGCGTTTCTTCGTTCAAGTCTACGGTTCAAATTCTATCCTTTGGATTCAACACATACAATCGGATTTCGGGTTGTCCGTCCCCGCCCAATAATAAAAGAATAGCCCGCCCATGACCATGCGCCAACGGAAACACGACGTGCATCGCCTCCTGTCTCTTATATTACAGACCTGTCTCTTTCTCATACACCCACTGCTCGGTAGTGCTGCGCCCTATTTCCGAGACGTGACCGATGCAATGGAACTTGACTTTCGACACATCAACGGTTTCTCAGCGGAACGTCGACTCGTTGAAACCATGGGGAGCGGAGGCGCACTCTTTGACTTTGACAATGATGGCGACTTGGATCTCTATCTCGTTCAAGGCAATTCGCTCTTGCCAGCAACAGAAGCGTCCCCCACAAACCGTCTCTATCGAAACGATGCGGGTGTTTTTGTTGACATCACGACCGCCGCAAACCTCGGTGATACGGGTTATGGTCTCGGTGCTGTCGCCGCGGATTATAATTCTGATGGGTATCGCGATCTGTATGTAACAAACTTAGGCAAAAATATCCTCTACCGAAACAACGGGGACGGCACGTTTACCGATGTAACCGAACACGCACAGGTGGGCTGTCCCTTGTTAAGCGCGAGTGCCGCATTCGCAGATATTGACCGAGACGGCGACTTAGATCTTTACGTGTGTAACTATGTCGAGTACGCCTTGGAGACCGATATTCCGTGTTATTACAAAAACGTCCTGCGTATCTACTGCGGTCCCAATGAATATCAGGGCATCGCCGATGTGCTTTACCGAAACAACGGCGATGGCACCTTCACAGACATAACGAGATCTGCAGGGGTCTATGAACCTACGACGCGGGGGCTCGGGGTCGTCTTCACAGATGTGAACAACGACACATGGTTGGACATCTACGTCGCAAACGATATGTCTCCGAATACACTTTTCATCAATCAGGGTAACGGCACTTTTCGAGAAGAAGGCGTGCTTCGCGGCGTTGCCTACAACGGCGATGGCATAGCAAACGGTTCTATGGGCATAGACGCTGGAGACTACGACAACGACGGTGATATTGACCTCTGGGTGTCCAATTTTGCATTGGAGGCGAACTGCCTCATGCAAAACGATGGCGACGGCTATTTCGAGGATGTGACGTTTGACACAAACCTCGCCGATGCTTCTTTCTACGCGCTCGGTTTCGGTACGCGCTTTATCGACTTTGATAACGACGGTTGGTTAGACCTACTCGTCGGGAATGGACATATCTGGGACAATGTGGAACAGATTGACGCGAAACAGAGTTACGCCCAACCTGTCCAGCTGTTTCGCAATCAAGGCGGCACTGGCTTCACCGAGATTACCGCCGAAGCAGAGCTGAATAAAACACCTTACGTCGTCCGCGGGATGCTCTTTGGGGATATAGATACGGATGGCGATGTGGACGTTGTGCTCTGTCAATCGAACCGCCCCACAGTTATTCTCAGGAACGAGGTCGGTAACACAAACGCTTGGTTAACGGTGGAATTGGTAGGGATAGATGGCAATACGGAGGCGATCGGCGCGCAGGTTCAGTTAGAAGCGAATGGGACAACACTCTTACGGGAAGTTATCTGCGGCGCAAGTTACCTGTCGGGTAACGATCTGCGTCTCATTTTTGGGTTAGGACAGGCATCGCAAATAAGTAACCTCCAAATCCGATGGCACAACGGGAACATTCAGCAGTTAAGTCGTAAAGTGCCAATCCGTCAAATTGTCACATTTTCGCAGAATTGACACTTTTCACGGTTAATACTACAATGGAGGATAAGGTAGCATTGGGAGATGGCTATTTTTCTTGATATCCAAGGTACGTAGCCCGGAACGTAGTGGAGGGCGGATATACGGAAAGGAACGTAAAATTCTTAACCCACCTGACCGAACCGCAAGGTAAAATTAAAATATGAAAATTGTTGAAGAAAGAGAAGCGTGGATTCACACGCACTTCATCCTTGATAGTTTCTTTGTCACCGAGCAGGAACGCAGGCATATCTCTATCAGTGTCGAACCCGAACTGATGCATCTCGGACTCCAATACGGTCTGACGTATAACATCGCGCCTTCAAAGCATCGCGCCGTCATCGTTCTTGAATGCATACCCTTCGATCCGGTCAAAGCGACAATTAAAGAACTGATTAACGGTGTCATCGAGGATTTTCCGGTCCGACTCCCTGAACAACGGAATGTTGTTACCAACATTACCGTCGCGGACCAAGAAACAGAAACAACCGGTATTAATGACCGAGTCCCAGTGCAGTGAGTACCTGTGTGCCGACAGTCCCATCGGTGATGTTGAAAATGGATGGGAATTCGTCCCGCCAACTATCATTGGCACCCGGGCAAAATTGGCGAGCGTTACCTTCGATAGCCGTTACACTGGGGATACGCGCAGCGAGTCCAGCGGAGTGTAAAAACGACGCACCCGGACACGTCAGATCCTGAACAGCGAGGAACATACCGTATCCTGCGGCGGCTGCACCCATCAGCAACGCTTGGGACTGTCCTTTGCACGCCTTGAGTGCAACACCAGAATACCCTTGCTCGCGTGCCAGTAGAAAGGTCTCAAAATCGGTCAGTGACTCATCGATGACCACCGGTTTTATCTCGGCGGCTTTGTGCATCTTATTTTCGGGATGCGCCTTCAGATCCCGGTCTGTCGGTTGTTCGATATAAGCGAGGCGTTGGAAAGCGTTGCCCTCTGCTTCTTGAATCTGGCTGAGAAATTCCAATAGGTATTCAACATTTTGACAGGTTTCGTTGAAGTCAGCAGAATAGTGCCATGTGTCAACACCGCGTTTTGCCTGTGTTTCGGCGGTGATCTTGTCGATTGCAAGAACGCGTGCGACATCCCACGCCAAGTCGTCGCCGTTCAGCTTAATTTTTAGATGCGTGAGTCCATCGGCAACGATCCATTCAGGAAGCGTTTCTGGGAGCCCGTCATTGAGACGTTCTGGAATATCCGTGTCGGTGAGTGGATCCAGCGCGCCGACGAGATGGTAGAGCGGTATATTCGGCTTCGGTTGCCGTGCCGTGTATTGGTCAAGATATTTACCCGTAAACCGTTCATTCAAGCTTTTGTCAAGCAAGTTTTGGTTTGCAAGCGGCACCAAAAAGTGCGACAGGTCCGCCTCAATAAAGTCTTTGCCCAATCCGTCGTAACTATTGATCCCGTTCGCTTTGCCGAACGCGTCGTGGAGTGCCGCGTCAATCGGACTCGTCGTAACGACTGTGCAGAGTTTCGGCATCGGCGACGCGAGTTGCATATTATGGGACAAATCATCGGCGAGTTTTAAAAATTCTGGCTCAAGCACTTCAGAAAGTTCAAGCGGGTGTGCACAGAGTGTGCAATCCCGTGTTGTCGCTACCGCCAATTCAGCAAGTTTTTTCATCGCGGCGAGACTCTGGTCGAAAGGCGCGTAGCGCGGTGGAAATGCCCAAACGTTACCGAGCGGCATGGAGCCTCTTCCTTCTGCCTCTTGGTTTCCATCGCGCGTTTGGACCTGCACCCGGACATTAAAGAGGACACAGCGATCCGTCGGCACGCCACCGAACTTGAGTGGGGTCCGGTATTGATGTTCTTCAAAATCGTAATGAACGTCAAGGATGCGAATATCTGTCGATTTTGTCATAATTTTTAATTTTACCTTGCGGTTCGGTCAGGTGAATTAGATACATCGTGTTACGTAACGTAGATCCGCCTGCGTGTTTTTGCTTGGGTATTTCTGCGTATTGTTGCAGGCTACAGGTTTGGTGATAAAATTCAAGATAACGCAAAATGCGTAGCCCGTAATAGAATGGAGGGGTTTTGGCTTGGGCGTTTCTTCAGATTTAAGAGATGCACGTCCAAAATTCAAATTCCCGTCATTTCTCCGCGAGGTAAGTTTAAAAGATTTCCGACGGTACGTCAAGCAATTTCTCTGCTCCTTATACCTGCAACCAAATGGAGGTTCTGCCAATGGCACACAACACAAGAGTCCAAAAACTCACTTCACTTCTTGATAAACATCACACATATCGGGACACCTGTCTCAATCTCATCGCTTCGGAGAACACGCCTTCGCCATTGGTAGAAGAACTTTTTGACGAACGGCTGGCACGGCGATATGGAAATTATTCTGGCGTTGACATCTACCAACGGAATTACAAAGGCAATCGCTATATCGCCGAAATAGAGGGGTACACGCAGGAATTAGCAAAGGCGCTTTTCGGGGCAGCGCATGTCGATTTCCGCCCATTATCAGGGAATATCGCCGGGATTGCGACGACGTTTGCATTAGCGAAGCCGGGCGATACGGCATTAGAGGTGCATAACGGACACCACTATGCCCAAAAACTGCTCTCCTCACCCCTCAAGATAGAACTCCAGTCGATTCCGATTCCGTGGGACGGACACCGTTCAAACATTGACCTTGAAGCGACGCTTGAACGCATCGCAAAACACAAGCCGAGAATCATTAATATCGGCTCTGGTGTGTTTCTCTTCCCGCAACCCGTGCGGGAGTTGAAAAAGGCGATGCGCCAAGCGAATCCAGATTCCTACCTTATCTACGATGCCTCACACGTCATAGGACTCATCGCCGGTGGACGGTTTCAATCTCCGTTTGATGAAGGCGCGGATGTCATTATTTCCAGCACGCATAAAACACTTGCTGGACCACAAGGCGGAATGGTTCTAACAAACGATGCCTCCATCGCTGAGCGAGTTGCGAGAGGGGTCTATCCGTTGCTGATGAGCAATCATCACCTAAACCGACTCCCGGCGTTAGCAGGAACGTTTATAGAATGGATGGAATGCGGCGCAGCACAAGCAGATGCGATTGTTACGAATGCGAAGGCACTCGGACAGGCATTGGCAGAACGCGGTGTTCCGATACTCGGTGCCGACCTCGGTTTCACGGAGTCGCATACCTTGATATTGATTGTGGATAAATATGGGGAGGGCGGTGCACTCGCAAACCATCTGGAAGCGTGCCATATTATCGCAGGTGCCGCAGGATTGGTGCCTGAAGTCGGCACCTCTGGATTGCGTATGGGGGTTCAGGAGGTCACCCGATGGGGCATGGCCCCGACGGATGCACCGGACATCGCGGAATGCATCGTCGCAGCACTCTCCGGTGGGACGCCTGAAGAACTCAAACCAAAGGTCGCAGAAGTCGCGCGTCGTTTTGACACAATCCAGTTCACCGTCGATTGAAGGGACCTAAGAGGCATATAGACCAAGTAGGACTCGACCCCACTTCACCGCTGGCGAGGTTTCCCAACCTCGCCTCGCTATGTCTGAGTATCTAAGTGTTTGTATACTTTACCATAAAACGATTGAACCCACCTGCTTTGTAAGACTTACTTTCACTCCTAAAAGTGACCAATTTCCGCTTCAATTTGCCCATATTGTTGCTAACAATTCTACATTAGATTTAATTTTTTACTTGACACTTGATAATCTAATAGGGTATAATGGTTAAACCCTATTTAGCAAAGACACATATAGAAAAGGGAAATATTCATGAAAAATAAAAAAACCTTTATTACAGCCGTACAGGATGGCAACATAGATATAGTCAGGCATTTATTGGCGGTTGATAAAACCCTCTGCGCCCACATCGACGCACCGTGGTTCAGTTTCGATGCCCCCGCGATCGTGTTTGCCGCCGCATCTGGCAACCGTGACCTCATTGAGGTGCTGCTTGATGCTGGCGTGAACATTGATGTCAAAAGCAGTTGGTGGGCAGGCGGCACTTCAGCGTTACACCACGCTGCCGGTTCCATGCTGAACTACAATAGAGAACTTGCCGACTATCTGATTGAACAAGGCGCAACCATCGACGCACACGCCGCCGCAGGCTTAGACATGTCCGAGACGCTTGCTGAATTGATTCGCAAAGACCCTGAAGTCGTCAACGCGCTGGGATGTGACGGTATGTCTCCACTCCATTTCGCCGCGACACCCCGAATCGCTGAACTCCTTCTCACACACGGTGCCGATATAAATCTACGAGACCGTGACCACAACGGCACGCCAGCACAATGGACGATGAGAAGACGGCCCGAGGTGTGTCGTTATCTCCTTGGACAGGGTGCCGAGGCGGATGTTGTCCTCTATTGTGTGATGGGTGACGTTGAGCGCGCAAAGGCGGAATTCCAAAAGAATCCGGAACTCCTCACGCTCCGAATTAATGTGAAATCCCCTAACGGCTACATTATACCGGCACTGAAGGCATCGGATCTTGACAGTCAACAAACGGATGAAGTTCCCGGTGGACATGTCTATGCTTATCAGGTCGGACCGACTATGCCACTGCTTGAGATAGCACTGCAATCCCAACAATCAGCAATCGTTGATCTGCTCATTGACGCAGGTTATGAAATCAACTTTCGGGATTGGTATGTGCTTGTTGGACAGGGACCGAAGCGGTTTGATGCATTGCTGAAGGGGTTTCTTACCAAGGGGTTGGACATCAACGCCCGTCGGAAACATCGGCACGGAATATGGGCACCCTTGCATTGGGTAGCGCAACGCGGGCTCACCCATGGTATCCTATGTCTGTTAGAGAATGGTGCCGATCCGAATATAATTGATGACAAGGGACGAACCCCGATGCATATCATCGCGCAGAAAGGGGTGGGAAAAAATCAGGTGCAGTTACTCATAGAACATGGTGGCGACATTAACGCTCGCGATGCGAATGGCAAGACACCACTTGACTACGCACGAAAAGCGAACAGGAAAACCGTTAAGGATTTCCTCACAGACAAACACGGGCAATAAATCTGCGCAACCACCGCAATGCGGTTCGCTGAAGGCAAAACGACAATTGAGGTCTTTGAAGAGTAATCGCTTATGAACTCAAGGAAATGTCGTGGATTAGGGAAGAGCGACATTCAATGGGTTTCCTATTCATTCGCTTTTTCTGTGAATCAAATGTTAGGGAGATTTGAGCATGCAATATAATGACAACTCGCCATTCTATAAATTGCTTACTACGAAATATAAAAAAGATGAAGAGACTCTTGGTATTGCCATTGTTGAAGCGCATCCAGAAGTCGCGAAGCTAACGTGGCCCGGTCCTGATAAGCAAGGACAACCGTTTGTCAAAGGGAGTACCGCGTTGCATTACGCTGCCAATGACGGAAAAGATCAGCTTGTTCTTAAACTTCTTGAACATGGTTCGGATATTAATGCCAGTGGTGCACACTGGTACCGTTCTGTTCTTTCTTGGGCTGCAAATAATGCGCAAATTTCAACCATTCGCCTACTGCTGGCTAACGGAGCAGATCCAACATCCTTAGATGCATTACATGCCGCTGCGTTTGGCGGTTCTTCATGCGGCGAAGGTCGAGAACAAGAATACGCAGAAACGCTGCGCATCCTGATTGATGCGGGTGCCGATATGAACGATCGTCGCCATTTTCAGAACCAAACCCCACTTGGAATCGCTTTAAAAAGTGGAAACAGAGGGGCGATTGCGTATTTACGCGAAATTGGTGCCGCAGAAGCATAAGATCCACCGATTTACTCTATGAATAGGACCAATTTATTGGTATAATAGGGTGAGGTTTCTGTACCTCACCCTACTTATCTTTATCCCATGAAAAATTTGTTTGTCTCTCTTTTATTTATTTTATTATCCGTGTCGATTCAAGGCGTAACCTTGGAATTTGCTTTTCAACTCTATTTTACGTGAAACCTATCCGATCGGCATCCAAGCATTAGTCTTTTCGCCAAATGGTGAGTATTTGGCGGTCGCGCTATGGGATACTACCATCCAAATTCTACACTGGGGGACGCGAAATGAACGATGAGAAAAATTTAGAAGAAGGATCTTACATTGACGAAAAAGGACGCACACGCTGGCATGAAAACGATGAGATTGCACTGCAATTCTTGGAACTTCACACTTTTCTGATTATTGCCGACTATCCGGAAGACCACGCCTCACGATACCCATGGTTGGCGAATTATATCTCTCGGTTCCCGGAACCGGTGTCAGATCTCATCGCCCAAGGACGGTTAATAGAAGAGATTCCGGGGGCTGGCGAAGTAGTGGAGCAAATTGTTAAGGAATTTCTGGACACGGGGACGAGTGCGAAACTGGAGGAGTTCGCGGGTGATACACCACGAACGGTTGTGGAACTCGTGCCTATCCCTGGGCTGGGTGCCAAAACAATTAAGCGACTCTATGAAGAGGTCGGTGTAGATAGCCTCGTTTCACTCCGATCAGCGATTGACGAAGGAAGACTCAAAGGTTTCCGTGGCATCGGAAAAAAGACATTGGAGAAAATTGAAGCATATCTTGATGAGGTATTATAGGTTTATTCTCAAAATAGGCGGGTCATAAGCCCGCCACTATATATAATAGGTGAAATCATGGCAAGATCACTCACTGATGGCGAAATGGTTAATGGCAAAAAGCATGGGTATTGGGTTACCTATTACGCCAATGGATTCAAGCGGAGCGAAGGTAACTACATTCATGGTAAGAAGGACGGACCTTGGATCACTTACCACAAAAATGGAAACAAGGCGGGCGATGCTACCTTCCGCGATGGAAAATACGAGGGGCCTTGCATAACCTATCATGAAAACGGAAACCTCAGATCCACAGGAGCTTATCCCAAGCATGAGGGTAAATCCTACGACGGTAAAAAGGAGGGTCCCTTTTACGGTTACGAAGAGGATGGCGAAACAATGTGGCTAATTGTAACCTACAAGAAAGGTGGTGCTCGCGCAAAACCGGATGACTACCCACTCGGTGTCTGCGATGTCTGTGGCGAAGGTAGACGGTTGAAATGGGGCGATACTTGTCCGAAGTGCGGTAACGAACTGGATCCTCTTGATAGTTGTTAATAAGGCTTGTTGTATTCATAAGCAAACGTAACGACCCCAAACACCTACCAATAACTGACAACTGAAGACTGAGATGCCAAACGGGTCGACGGGAAGGAAGGCATGGGAATCGAATTTGACGGAGCCAGTCATGTGGTCATTCCAGCGAGTGAGACCACTGACGACTTCCTCGATGGATTTACGTATCTGCTCTGGGCGAAACCACTTCGTAACCCTTCCGGTCCGCACGTTCGACTCATAGAAAGGGATTGGCATAATCCGAACATTCTTATCGGTCCAACCGACTTTTATGGCAGTTTCCTCAAAGGTGGAATAGATAGTAGTCAAATTCGAGGCGGCACTTGGGAGATGGACGAGTGGAGTTTTGTCGCCTTAACACACGACGGTAAGACGCTTATCCTCTATGTTGATGGCGAGGCGGTCGCCGATTTAGGTGTCGGAAAACCGGATTTCAGTCAGCAGCACGATGGCGGTTCAATCTGGTTAACCCGTTGGAAAGGCGCAGCGGGGTGGGACTTTGCGGGAGTCCTTGACGAAGTTGCTATCTTTAATACGGCTCTCGGTGAGGATGACCTGAATACCATCATGGAAAAAGGACTTGAAAAAGCACTGTCCGTTTCCCCAGTTGAAAGGTTAACAACGACGTGGGGAGACATCAGGAGAATAGCAGTCAACGGTCAATAGTCAAAAGAATAGCGGTCGGTTGTCAGTAAGACTTTGTAGCGGGAACCGTTCTCGTTTAAGTTGCACACGCTTTTTACTGATGGCTGATTGCTCTTAAAACCGCAAGGAAAATTAGAAAAATGGCAAAGTCACTGACCGATGGTGAAATGGTTGATGGCAAGAAGCACGGCTATTGGGTCACCTATTACGCGAATGGACATAAACGGAGCGAAGGACGCTATACCCATGGCAAAAAGGATGGGCTTTGGATTCAGTACCACAAAAACGGTAATAAAGCGAGCGAAGCCTCCTTCCGCGATGGCAAGAACGAAGGCGAGTACATGTGCTATTACGAAAACGGGAACCGCAAATGGGGCGGTCCCTATCGAAAACACGATGGCAGCTCCGCCGATGGCAGAAAAGAAGGCGTCTGGCTCTGTTACGAAGAGGATGGCGAAACGGTGTGGCGTATCATCACCTACAAGAAAGGCGGGGCTCGGGCAAAACCCGATGAATATCCGATCGGTGCCTGTGATGTTTGTGGCGAAGGTAGACGCTCAACGTGGGACGATACCTGTCCACAATGCGGCACAGAGATTTCTGACTAATCCTTGCTCTACCGCTACCACCTTCCTGTTGATACGTTTAAACTTATACCATATCTGATTGAATATTTATCATAAGTGTGTTGTTCTTTGTTTCATAGAGAAGTTCTCCGAAGCGTTTGCTGACAGTCTCAACGTCTTGGTGCTTGACAAGGGTCGTTTTCATCAGGCGAAATCCTTGGAAATCCCTGAGAATATCGTTTTCGTTTTCTTACCGCCTTAGAGTCCGGAGTTGAATCCGATTGAACGTCTCTGGCAGGATATCAAGGCGAAGTTATTTGTTGAGACGTATAAAACCTTGCAAGCGATGCAAGCGAAGATCACCGAGATCCTTGTCGACGACTCGGATACCGAGATTGCTAAACTTACTGCATTCTCACATTTCATAAAGGCTGCTAATGCGATATAAACTCTTAGAAATGGTATTACATCCGGCGTGAGAAGAAATCGTCTGACACCAACCTAATAAATATTGTCGAAAAGGATGAAAGAAAAATCTATGAAAATTAACTGGGGATTTTGGCACGGTTTGGCGTTGTTAGCGGCGTTTTTCGCTTTGCAACTACCAAACGCAACAAAAGCCGAAACACAAACGGAATCTGCTCACAGAGTTGCGACTGCTATCCGAATCAAAGATGCCCCGCCCCAATTAGATGGTGTTTTGGATGATGACATCTGGGAGACCGCGCCCCTCCACGAAGGTTTCCATCAACGCGATCCCGATGAGGGAAAGCCGGCTTCCCAACGCACCACGTTCCAAGTCGTCTATGATGACGAAGCGGTCTATTTCGCTGTCATGTGTTATGACAAAGAACCCGACAAAATTGTTTCCCGACTCGTTAGGCGGGACGACTACGTTGAATCCGATAAAGTCCAGATTCTCCTTGATCCGCACTACAATCGGCAGCGCGCCTTCTCATTTACGATCTATCCTTCCGGCTCTGTGTTAGACGGCATTACTACGGGCGGCGGTTGGAGAGGCTGGAACAATGCTTGGGATGGGGTCTGGGACGCAAAAACTCGGATTCACGAAAATGGGTGGGCGGTAGAATGTAAAATCCCATTTTACATGTTCCGTTTCTCTCCAAAAGACAAATACACCTGGGGGCTACAAGTAGAGCGTGAGATTAGCCGCAGAAAAGAGCGTGCCCACTGGCGTTTGATTAAAAAAGGGGATCCGGGGTGGCTATCTCATTTCGGTGATTTGGTAGGGATAGAGAACATCCACCCCTCTCGACATTTAGAATTGATACCCTATACGATGGGCAGGACAACCCTGAACAGCGAGGCTGATTTATGGGGTGGTGTTGGGGGTGATGTCCAATACGGTATCACTTCTGGGATTACGCTCAACGCCACAATCAATCCCGACTTTGGACAGGTGGAGGCGGATCCGGCTACCTTGAATCTTTCTGCCTATGAGGAATATTTTGAGGAACGCAGACCCTTTTTTGTTAAGGGGGCTTCCATTTTTAACTTCGGCGAGGGGGAAAATCAGTTCTTTTACTCACGGCGGATCGGACGACGACCCGGACATTTTGAGCTGCCAGACGATGTGATGGAACTCGATCGTCCAGAAGCGACAACAATTCTCGGTGCTGCCAAAATCGTCGGTAGAACCAATAGTAAGACCTCTTTCGGTATCATGGAGGCTGTTACCGCACCAGAGTATGCACAGATGAAAAAAAATGGCGAAACCCACGATCACCTTGTTGAGCCGTTGACAAACTACTTTGTAGGTCGGGTGACACAAGATATCCTGGAGGGAAATTCTCGCGTTGGACTGATAGGGACATCGGTAAACCGACAGGCGTCCAATGCCGCGTATGTCGGTGGACTTGACTGGGATCTGAAATTTGCGAAGGAGCGGTACCAGATAAGCGGAATGATAGCAGCAAGTCAAGCCGGAGAACTTGAGGCACGTAAATCGGGTTACCTCGCACATATTGAATTTGAGAAACAGGGCGGATGGTGGCGACTCGATACCGATTTTAATGTTCGCTCTCCAGGCTTAGATATAAATGATATAGGATATACACAGCGCGGCGATATGATGAGATGGTTCTATGACTTCATCGTAAAAAAAGAGCAACCCTTTAGTATTTTCCGAGAAGTCACTTTCGGTCTCTACGGTTGGCGGGAATGGAACTACGACGGCGTTAGTATCGGTCGCTATTCCGAGATATGGACAGATGGGAAACTGAAGAACTATTGGGAGTATGACCTGTGGGTGGGGCGGAATTTGGAGTCGTTTAACGACGAAGATATCTGGCGGGGTGGGACGCTGATTAAGAATCCCGCGGGTTGGTGGATTTTTACCCAACTGAGAACCGATAGTCGCAAAATGGTTCAGCTTGAACTGAATCCGATTTTTGCATGGGACGATAATAATAAAAATTCTGAAAAGGAAGTTAGTCTCCGTCTGAACATTCGTCCTGCGTCGAACATTGAACTTAGCATCGGACCGATGTATCGTTACCGAATTTATGATGCTCAGTGGGTCGGGTTAGTTGAAGAAGATGTCAATGGTTATATCCATAAACACTACGTCTATGGAGAATTGACGAGTCAAACACTTGACTTTACAACGCGCGCGAATATCAGTTTTACCCCAACATTGAGTCTTCAATTCTATGTGCAGCCGTTCATTACCGTCGGAGACTATACCAACTTCAAAGAGTTGGTCGAGCCGAGGTCCTA
The DNA here is from genome assembly GCA_009839745.1 of Candidatus Poribacteria bacterium. Lineage (NCBI taxonomy): Bacteria > Candidatus Poribacteria > Candidatus Poribacteria bacterium. The sequence continues at coordinate 194,431 of VXPE01000036.1, read as the reverse complement.
TCAGTTCAAACCGTATCCGCTGAAGCGGAATCCTAATTTCCACATGCGCTCGTTGCGAGGGAATACCGTGCTTCGTTGGGAATTTCGTCCGGGGAGTACGCTGTTCTTGGTGTGGTCTCAATCGCGTGCAATAGAGTTAGAGGATGTGGGCGCAGCCGACCTTGAGTTTCGTCCCGTCCATCGCTTGAGAAGCAGTTTCACGGATCCTGGGAAGGATATCTTCCTGATTAAATGCCGATATTGGTTTGGAATTTAATCCTTTTCATGCGCGCAGAAAAAATAAAACTTGACAGAGAGTGTAAGAATTGTTAATATAATGTGAGTTTGGCATAAACATTCAGAGAATTCTCTCTGGAAAAGCGTTATTTTTATCAAATTTCTTTCACCTTTGTGAGATTATGCACCTTTTCCACCGTAAAATTGTGTCTTTAATAATCAAAGGGTTCTTTTTCTAATTTCTCTTTTACGTCGGATTCACATTGATAACATAAATGAGAGAAAAATCGGATGTAACAACACGTTAAAGCGCGAACACTTAACCACATAGGAGGTGCGTCCCATGAAATCGCGCCGAATGCCTCTCGTATGGATGGTATCGCTCGGCATACACGCCTGCCTTGCAGTCGTTATAGGGTACATCGCCATCTCATCTCAAGCACAGAAAGCACAAGATACGATTGATCTGAGTTTCTTCATCGTTACGCCACCCCAAGCAGCGAAAAGGGATGTTATTCAGAAGCCAACCGTTGTAACAACCCCTGTTCCAGATTTGAGAGTCGTTCCACAAACGGAAACGACGCAGCGTCGGACAACAGTCGACCGCGCGACGAGATCGTCCTCAACTGCGGCACCTGCAGCATCGCTTATGGCAAGCGCACCCGCTGCCCCAAGAGGACAGCAGGTCAAAGTTCCGAGTGCGTCTCCCGTGATCCAGCATACGACACAACCGCTCTCAACGGCTGCACAACTGCCGACGGCATCAGATGGATTACCTACCGCAGGCTTGCCCAGCGGCGGGCCAGTTACGGATGGCATAGGCGTAGGTATTGGTGACGGTTTGGGTAGCGGGACCGGGCGTGGAACTTTCGGTTCAGGATCCGGTTTCGGACAAGGACGGACACAAAGCCGCGGCGGTCTGAACTCGCTCGTAGACGGGGCAGGTGCTGCAAATATCAACGCATCCCTGTCGAATGTCGAAAAGAATATGGTTCTCGGTAATGGTGTCCCACAACTTCCGAAGGGAAGCCCAGGTGCCATCATTCAAGGTCGGGGGACAGAGATTATTGGAAGTCTCAATCTCGTCCGTCTCGATGATCCATTGCATCCGAACCTCGATATATGAGGCAGCGGCATCGGACATCTCCGATTCGGGGCAGGTCTGCCCTATTTAGTCCAGTCGCTGAATGCAGAAACAGGTATTCAAACCCAAATGGTGGATGCCGTTCAAATTACGGATGCAGCGTTTTTTGAGTCCCCCATTATCTTTATGGAACCGGTTCCCAAATCCTCAGTGCAACTCCATAATGGATTGTTAGGGGGTGGTAATCTCTGGAATGCGAAAGGGGATCGCCCTTCCTTCGGTTATACCGACCGGGAGGCGCAGCGACTCCGAGAATATGTCATCAATCGCGGTGGGTTCATCTATATGCCGACACATGGAAACACGGAAGCGGCAATGCAGCCCGCAATGCGGGTCTTACGCCAGATTCTGCCTGAATACCACCTCACGACTATCCCGCAAGATCACGAGATTTACAACAGTTTCTATGAGTTGAGCGGACCCCTCCGTTTTCCCGTCCGGAAAATTGGGTCTACCATTCTCCATCACGGTCCGTATCGTCAGTTACAAGGTGTTTTCGTTGATGATCGGTTGGCTATTCTTGTCGATACAGAAGCAATGATGCACGTGATGGATGGTGCTGTCCAGAAACCTTTCTTCGGTCACTATCAGGATCGGAATAGAATCTTGGATGAATTCGCGCCAGCCGCTGCACGACAACTTATTAACGTTATCATCTATGCAGTGACACACGGAAACATCTCGGATTACAGCAACTATATTCCTGCGAGTGCCCTCGTTGATGGCGAGATCGAGAGTGCCCCTAAAAGGTTACCCAATGCCGCAAGTCGGTTGTAGCAGAGCGTCAAACATTAATGCTTCGTCACAGCGGTTAAGGCTTGTGTAATCACCAATGATCCTCAATACAGTATGACAACTGCCAGTGTTTTCACGCTGGCAGTTCATTTCATCCACGGTCTGATTTTGTCTTTGCGAATATCTGTGTGTTCCTGTTTATCCCTTCACGCTAAACGCAAAAGTAGCTACAAAGGAACCCGTCTCTATTGACATGACAGGAGACACATTCGGGATAAAACTGTTTCCCTACTGTCAAGAGTGTATTAAAGGCGGTCGCATGGGACGTGTGTGCCCACTGATCAAACTCCTTTCGGTGACAGGTCGCACACGCCTGAGAACCGACGTAACCACTTCGGGGATCCTGCTCGAGTGCTTCATCAGAAAACAGACGTTCACCGCCCGCTTGCAATTGTGGGTCAGTGGCGACTTGCGTATGGAAGTCCAGCAAAAGTTCCCTGATTTGTGTGTCGTCTTCCACATCCTCGGTCAGTGCAATTTGTTGTGCCGAGGCACCTAAAGTGTCCCCCACATTCAGCAGCAGTGCCCCCAAGGTTTCCCCGTTGACACCACTATAAGCGAGAAGCACATTTCCCACGTTTTCTGTTTCTCCGGTTCCAGGACTCAAAATCGCTGAAACGCTCTGATACTTTTCAGCTATCGTCCGGTTCACTTCCGGGGACAGATTGCTCAGGATAACGATAACGTCGACTTGCTTCTGTATTTCAGAAAAAAGAGGGGCGAGTTCCGTGAGAGTTGTGTCTTCAAGTCCCAGCGATGAAAGCCCTAACACTGCCACTTTTTTATTCCCCACGTTTTTGGTCAGAAGAGATTGAACATTGCCGCCGAATCCCTCAATATTGGTGGTAAGGATCGGAAACGCTTGGTGAGCGAGTGTCCCTGTCAGAACGTCCTCACCCCAAATCATATCCGCTTTATCGGGGACGAGTGCCTCATATTTCAACAATCGCATTGATTCCAGCATCTTCTGTGTCCTCAGATAGTCCAATGGGAGCACCGCAGGAGGCGCAAGTGTTTCGGCTACGGCATCATTGGGAGATGTCAGAAGATCCTCCTGCATCTTGGAGTCTTGAGTCGGGAGAACACCACCCAGATCTACCAACAACGGAGAAAATCCCTGAGATCGAATAGACGCGAGTGCAGTCGCACGCCGCGGCAGCCCACCCGATTGACCGATGAAGCAGCCACACGGCTCAAGATGTCCGTGTGTGCTGCCCGTATACAGCACGAGTAACGTCTCTTCCGGTGAGGCACCCTTCAACCTTGCCATGAACTCGTTCAACGGAACAGCGTTGATTTGAGATGCCTCGTGTTTTACTGTCTTAATCTGTTTTAAGCGACGCGCCTCGCTCAACCGGTGATAGATCGGCGGTGTCGCCACGAGCGCGGTTAGCAGCAATATCCATAGGAGATGTTTTTTCTTCATTATGTTCCTTTTATACATTCTGAAACTTTGGTGCAAGGCTTTTGGAGTGGTGCCGTCTTAATCGGATTTTATTGTTCCGTATAAGTTTAGTGTTTCAAAGACATCCTTCTTCTCCTCATTCCAGAGTTTCTCGGAGTTCTGAAGACTGATGTCTTTATTCTCCCAGAGTTCACACACCAAATAACGACCGCGACTACGTTGGCTTTCCCAAAGTTCTACATCAAGACACCCTGAAGTGGACTGAAGGGCGATAAACCATTCTGTTAACAGAAACTTCTTTAAACGGCCTGGTCTAACTCCCGGATTTACTGTTACGACATAGAAAGTGCCATATTTTGACATAAGATGCTCCTCATTGAAAAGGGAGATGAGACGTTGACAGAGATGGAAACCTCCATCATTCGCACATCTCCCAACTTACATAAGCAAAGTAAACGTTCAGGAGGTTTCAAACGGGTGATCAACACCCTGAACTTTTACTTTGTCCAGCAAGAGATACCTGGAGTCGGAACATAGTCTGCACTCCTGCAGTCGTAATCCCCTTGGGTACAGTTTTCCCAGGGATCATTGAGGTGCTCATCCCAACATCCACAACATTGGTCGTCGTCATGACATTGAATATCACTACACCACCAATCTGCAGATGCCTTAGGTGGACTGAGGAACATTCCGGCTAACGATGTCGCACCGATGACGGCTGCGGCAGTAAACGCACTCCGGCTCCCCACTTTACCTTCTTCACCCAGGATAAAGTGAGAGACTTTACGGTTGACTCGTTGATGTAAATGACTTCGCATCAAAATATCTCCTATTCATAAAAACCAATGTTTTTGTAGAAAAACACGGATTTTTGTAGGGCTTAGAAGACCCTGTTACGGACACCGTAGTGTCCTAAGCTTGTCTATAGCCGACATAATCTGCCCACGTAAGCAGAAACTATGGACGGCGTGCATACCACAAAAGAGCGAGTGGTATGGTGGAATCTACAAAGCATAGCACCGAAATGCTACCACTTTTCTTCTTCCGAGTGTCCTTATAGTGTCAGGGCTCGTCTCACTCGCGTATGAACCCTTTCGATAGCACTGATTTTGTTGTTATCAGGGTGCTTGGTTTTAACACACGCTACCGAATGCGGTAGAGGGGAATCGAACTCCTCAAAACGCCTACGTTTACCGTCACAAAGAAAAGCATAGAAAAAAGAGAAAAAGAACTATCTATGAACAACTCCTTTATTGTTCTATTTTTCGCCTATCCTGAATAGATAAGCAGGCATCCTTGGTTTCCAACTTTTGTGGTGTTGGAAACTCGTAATTCCCTAATGTTCTATAGAGTCACGCTCCCGCTCTCCGAGGCACTTCCATTAGTCACTGACAGACTGCTTGAGTCTACCCCACAAGACTGATTGTGAGTTGATCAGAGGAAAGACTGAAAAAAAGCCTGTGGGCACCCACGTTGGATGCAAATCTTGTGTCCGATGGGGTGTCAATCGCCGGCGATTGGTGCCCGCCACATCTATGCGATAGATGGCAAACTTTTGGTCCCACATGGAAGAAAAAATAAAAGCGTGTCCATCCGGGTGCCAAGCGGGCGACGAATCCAGTGCCGTATGGCGAGTGATCCGTCTGAGATCACTCCCGTCAACGTTTACGGTGTAGATATCCACGTTTCCTCCTAAATTCGCACTAAAGGCGATTCGTTTGCCATCCGGAGACCATGCGGGCATATATACGTGCTCGCTGGGTTGGTTTTTGAGCCTGCTGAGATTACCTCCATCCGCATCTATTATAGAGATGCTCGAGGGAGATCCAAGACGGACTCCGGAAGAACGAAGTGCGATGAATTGGCTATCAGGGGACCAAGACGGGGTTATGTTCTTCTGATCCCCGTGCGTCAACTGTTGGAGATTTGCACCACTGGGCGCGATTTTGTAAATATTATCTATCCCGGCTCTATCAGAATTAAATGCAATCCATCGTCCATCTGGAGACCATGCGGGCCCCTCGTCCTGTCCGGGATGATCCGTCAACTGCTCGGATACCTTTGTCCTGAGATTCATCACATAAATGTCCCAATCGCCGCCCCGAGAGGAAACATAAGCCATCCGCTGTCCGTCCGGCGAAAATGTGGGTGCAGAATCATTCGCTGGGTGGTTTGTTATATTCTGGAGATTTTCACCATTTATATCGATCATGTAGATGTCATAATTTCCACTCCGATTGGAACTAAAAGCAATATACCGAACATCGACTGCATAGACAGACAGGTTCAACGGGATCCAGAAATGCCCGAAGAGTAGTGCCGTTCCCGACACTACAATATAGGCAAGTATTCTTTTCATTTTTATACCCTCTATTTATGTCATTGAGATTCTTCCAGATTCATTTGTGTCCGACTATAGCAAGTTTCGTGCCAATTTCGCGAATACCCTGCGTACGGGGAACTCTACAGAAAGAACATAACTTCCGGATCCAATTCGGACAGACCATTGTGCCAGATTGCACAAAATAGGGCAGAATTAACGAGGTGTCCTAAAAACCTCATAAAACTGGACATGTCAACCTATAGCTAGCAAACACTATGCGAGTCGAAAACTCACCTTCTGAGTCTACTTACGCTTGGAACAATAAGGTGCCCTGTCCAAAAGGCAACGCTCTTAAATTATTGGGGCATAAAAGACCCCTCCACACACAATCGTCAGAAGCGTTCCTGTTAGAATGATGGGTGCGAAATGTACCGAATGTTGGATCGCCAAGGTGCCCCCGAAATCGTCAAAACACCCCGACTTCCCCAACGCCTTGAGGGCCTGAACACTTTCATCAGACAACCCTTCCGGGGTAGGTGAAATAAGCACATTTTTATCAAAGGACTCTGAAACGAACGCTGGCTCTTTCCTATACAAAGTTCCGTCATTTGTATCCGTTCTGATGATCTTCTCTGCCGGAATCATACCGGGGTGAAGCTGCTCAATCGGCACAAATGTGCTCAGACACGACATATCCAATTGCAGCATGTACGTGCTAATGAGGGGGAGAACCAAACGATAGACGACTGCAAACAACAGAAACTTTTTCCAATATGCCAATAGAAGAATAGGATAGAATATAAAAATGGCAACCGCAGGGATGAAATACACGGGATAAGAAATATAGGCTTTGATCTGGAACTTTTTCGTGCCACGGTCAAGTCCGTAGGATAAAAGAATTGCCAGCATGAGATGAAAAAAAGTGAATTGACTTCGCGATTGATACGCGAAGAATTCTACACAGAGCAGGATCGCCAAAAAACGGAGCAAGGACAAGAGATTTTCCGGGAGTTGTTGTATGAATTCCTTAACAGGAAGCGCTCTCGGAAGTGCGAACGTCTTGTGTAACGTGAAATACTTGATCCCTGTATGGATGAGACTATACACCAAATAGACACTGAACATATTCACTAAGATAATCAATGCGGGGTTCGGAAACGCAGAAAGGTTTCTACCCCAGACAGAAGGGGGCAATATCATGACAATTCCCCAATAGAGTTTCGCATCTCCGGGGGCAAGGATCCCCAGCCAGTAACTTCCGAAGGCGATGATCCCACCGATGATAAAAACAGAGAGGCTTGCGCTAATGATTGTTTTCTCGAGCAGCAGGAACATCACTTGTGAAATCACACCCGCGTATAACAACCCAATAGAACAGGCATTTTTTATTTTCCCGGTTCTCATATCGGTATATGTCGCCCAGAGACAAAAACCCACAGCAATCGTTGCTAACAGAATATCGTATTTACTCATGCGGCATCCTTCCTATAGAGAGATATTTGCGTATCTCTTCTGCAGTGCTTGCATCTTTACAGATATGTTCAAGAACAACGGAAACCTGATTGATGGAATGTGCCTGCATCAGTTCTTTCGCAATGGCACTTTTCACATCCTCGCGGAGAAAAGCAGGTCTTTCATACGCAGCAGGGGTCGTTTTTCCCTGTATCGTGTCATAGTGATACTGAAAGAAAGAGAGGGGATGCGTCCCGGTGGTTGCCGCTTCAGGCACTCTCTCCTGAAGCGAGATAAACTGGTTTTTGAGTGCTTTCGCGACAGCCTCCCACGTGAAACTTCTCCCCTTACGAATGGCGACATCCCTGTAGTGTGCCAGCACAGATGGATCCGCCAGCAAGGCGGTGAGAGATTTTGAAACGATGTCAGCCGTTTCAACAGGTGGTGTATTGGCGGGGATGTGGAGATACGCACCTAACGTTTGCATCGTGCTGTTGTTATGTGCCCCGGAAAGGATCATCGAAGTCCCGCAATATAAGGCACTCGAGAGATAAAAACCATTGGCACCCGGGACGGCGGCGTAATACCCTAAGTCGGCAGCATTATAAATAACCGGTAAAGCTTGATAATCCGTGATGTCCTCAATCTGAAAGTATTCAATATTTTCACAATCATGACCGAGTTGCGAACAATCCATACCGCCTACAACGATAAAGAGGCACTCGGGATGCGTCCGAGCAAGCAGATGAACCAAATTCCGATTTTCATAACTTGCATTCGGCAAAAACAGGAGTATCAGCGGATCCGATTTCATACGCGCATTCTCAAACGCTCCGGCGAGCATTAACTTAGATTCATTCGCATCTTTCAGTGTATAAACGTCCCCATCAACACCTACAGGCAACACGACAATTCTCTCTGTATCAGACACAAATTGTGCCAGATACTCTTTCAACCACCACGAATCGACACATAACACATCGCAATCGCGAAGGAGAAAGAACTTATCCAAAATCAACTGTCTATCGGGTTCGGCACTCGATACATAAAATATCGTTGGGATCCGAGACGAGTATGCTAATGAAACATCATGATCCATGGAATGTGGTAAACTTAATACCCCATGACAGTCCTCTGGATAGTATCCGATCACATTCTGTCCCACCTCGGTGGGTATCTCTAAGGGGGTGACTCTTTCCCAGTCGAAATTTGTCGGGAGACCTTCTGTATTGATAGTAGGTATAAAGACTTCTAACCTTTTGGAAAGTGCCCGGAACAACTGATGGTAGGCGACGCGTGTGAGAAACGACTTTTGATCCAGCCGATACAGAAAACTCGGTGAAACAACAATCTTTCCCGAGAATTCTATACGTTCCTTATCTATCACCGATGTCTGATGAAACAATATCCCTGCCATTTGCAGCTGAAAGAGGTAAGCGAAAACTTGGTTAATCTCAGATTCTTGATATTTCGAGCGCAATGCCGCCTTTACTTGTGCTGTCGTGGAGCCTTCACAGATATCAAGGACCTCGGATACTAGCTCATTGACTTCAAAGATACACGCCGCTTCTATGTCCGCAACAAAGGTATGTCCGGCATCATTGAACCTTTTGTGTGCTTTTAAATGAATGGGAAACTGTATCATACGTTTTTCTTATAACCTTTATTAGAACAATGCCCTCATGAATCCCTTCAAGCGATCGAGATGTTCTGCTACCGCATCGTCATCTGCCAACAAGGCGGAAAGGATCACCTCAATCTCAGGCATACTATGATTTTGTAAAAGCGATAGGGCGATTCCTTCTTCTACGGATGTATCGTAGAGAGTCCCCGTTAGGGGCGTATTGCCTTCGCGTCTGGCATTGATAATCGTTGCCTTCGGATTAACAGTCCCATCTACATTTTCGTTGAGACCAAAACCTATCGGCATGTGAGATCTCTGCCTAACGAGATGTTTTTTCGCATTCAGTTCTTGAAAAACCCGTAGGAGGCATTTGGCACTGTTGTCCCATGTGAGCTCAAGTGCCCGCTGTCTTCCTTTTTCAGCAAGTTTGTGTCTTTGGGCATCGTCTTGTAAAAGTTCCATAATCGCTTCGGCAAAGTCCTCAGCCAAAATCCCGCCACCGAGCCCCGTCATATCACGACCATACAGCATTGCAGGCACAACGACTCCTGCGTCTTTTACCACGTATTTCGGACCATCGTAACTGGATACCACTGGCACAGTTCCACACGCCATCGCTTCAAGAACCACCAACCCGAACTCCTCAGAACACGCAAGACTTGGGAAACAGAACACGTCAAAGGCGTTATAGAGAACAGGTAACTCTTCGCGCGGACGTCTCCCACTGTGAACGAGATTTTCTGGAAAATCGTAGCGATGGGTGTCTTCTATCCGACCTGCGGCCACAAAGAAAACTTCCGGCATCAAACGAGCGACATCCATAAAAACTCCCGCGCCTTTTTCAACCTCAAATCTTGAGATGTATCCAACAACGGGCTTCTCGGTAATTTCAGGTCTCCCTAATAATTCCGCAACTTTCTGTTTTGCCTGTATTTTATCTGCGGGTTGGAAAAAATCGGTATCCACACCACAAGGCACAATATGAAACAATGAGGTGTCCTCAATGAATGTCGAATACAAGTCAATCGTCGGTTGGGTGAGTGTCATGAAGGCATCGAAATGCCGCATCGAAGCATACCAGTGCATCATCCGATTGATAATTCGTCCATTATCGCGACGTGCGGCGTAGATAGGCAAGACAACCGGCACGTGGAGATAATTGAGCGCGGACATCATCTCAACTTCGTCAAGATACCACAACAAAACACCATCATAATTCTCTTTGATCATCCGATAAGCAGACGGTTTCTCATGAATATTGAAAGGCATCAGAACCATATTCTCCATGTCCTCAAATTCCTGAGTTACATGAATTGTGGCGTATTTCGATAACGCCTTCAGCAATTCAATGTGGGCAACAGAGGCACCTAACGTGTTCCATCTCAATTGTTCATGCGTTGAATGTAATCTCGGCGCGAAGATTTTAAAAGACGGTGCCTCCAGCGTTTTTGAGAAACGTTGCTCCTGGGGCCAATGAAGGTACTGGAGACAATTACGAATCTCAGCCTCAGTATACGTGTCGGCTAAGTCAGAAACGATCTCTTCGGTATCCGATTCAAGTCGCTCAAATACGTCTTGCACCAATTCATCAACAGGTAAAAGGCGATGGTACTCTAAATCTGCTAAATACGCGTTTTCTTGGAATTCTATAAGTGTATATCGATGTCGCATTTTTTGCACAATGCTGCCCTTTTGGGTTCGCTGGGGAAGGCAAAAAAGAAGGTCTTTTGCCTTTTGTGGCCATCCTTTCTGTATTTACCTGCTGAACCAATCGGTAAATTCCTCCGGATATTCAGTTTCGAGCCAGGTTTTCAACGTGTTCTTTGCTCGATGCCACCGAACCTTAACAGCATTCTCTGAGATGCGTAACGTTTCGGCGATCTCTTTGAGGGACATGTCGGGAGCTGTAAATTTCAATAGAAACACTTCTTTCTCTGATTTCGGAAGGCGTTCTACCATACCGCGGACGATTTCGAAGTGTTCTTTGGCGATGGTTTGATTATCGGGTTGTTGATGTGCCGGTGCCTGGATGGCATAAGTGGCTTCTGTCTCCACTATACTATCCGTTTTTTTATCTCGTTTCCTATAACCCATACTCCGAGAAAAAACTTGGCAAATCCCGCGAAGATAGGCGAGATGATAGCAAAATCGCATTTCTATTTGACAAATCGGGGTTAGGTATGTATAATATAAACAAGAATCGTCCTTTTTATGGCACAGTTTATCATGCGAAGAATCTTAACAGGATACAATGAGGAGACTTTATACAAAAATGGCTGATTACGCAAATCCTGATGTTTTAGTAACGACAGAATGGGTTGCTGCACACGGTGGTGATGCTGGCATCCGACTCCTTGAGGTTGATGTTGATACTTCAGCTTATGCTGAGGGACATATCGCTGGGGCAGTAGGACTCAATTGGGAAACACAATTGTGCGATCAAGTTCGACGTGATATCCTCACGAAAGAACAGTTCGAGACACTCTGCAATGACAGCGGCATCGCCAACGATACGACTGTTATTTTTTATGGAGATAACAATAACTGGTTCGCAACCTATGCCTTGTGGCAATTCCGCTATTACGGACACGACGAAAGTCTGTTGAAAGTGATGAACGGTGGTCGTCAAAAATGGATTGATGAAGGCAGAGAGCTTGTCACTGATGTACCAGATCATTCCAGCACAGGATATCAGGCGAAATTCCCCGACGACAATGTCCGTGCTACAGCGGGGACGGTTCGCGACACACTCGGACAGGGTGTTGTTAACCTTGTTGATGTCCGTTCACCTGCTGAATTTACGGGCGAAGTTATCGCGCCTCCCGGTATGAGCGAGACAGCGCAACGCGGTGGACACATCCCCGGCGCAGCGAATATCCCATGGGCGACAGCAGTGGCTGAAGACGGCACCTTTAAGTCTCACGATGAACTCCAAGCCATCTACGGCGGCGCAGGTGTTGATGAGGGTCAGGAAACAATTGCTTATTGCCGTATCGGTGAACGCTCATCGCATACCTGGTTTGTGCTGAAGTATCTACTCGGTTATGAAAAGGTCCGCAATTACGATGGGAGTTGGACAGAGTGGGGCAATCTGGTCGGAGCACCTATTGCACGCGACTAAGGAAATAGCTGCCAGTTATCGACGTGTTCGCTGGGGAGGATGCCTGCGCTGCGTCTAAAGCAGAAATCGTAGTTCCAAGCAACGCGCCGGGACGGATATATGCCAAGGTGCGTTTTAACACGACCCATTTTATCGAACCGCAAGGGAAGTTAAAAGTGGCTAAATTTGTTTCTGCTCATGCTATTGCTTGTATGACACGCCAAGACGTTTCACGATTGCTAAAGCGTTTCAGAGAAGAGGAAAACGCTGATGTAATCAATATCCGAGTCTTGTGCGATACGTTGTCAGGGCGGATGGTCTGCGAATGGGAAGCACGCGACAGTGTCACCTTAATCGAATGGTTGAAAAAGTGCAATGTCCAAATACGCGGAACAGGCGAATGGCTCATGACCGTCCAGTATGAATCAATCGACGACGAACTCGTCGTCCCTCCGCGGTACGATACTTAGGTCCTTGGTAGACGACGTAACACCACGAAATCGATGTACTACTTAACCCGGCAAACGGCATTTGAAGCATCACATTATAATCGTATCCCTGAATTGAGCGATACGGAGAACTTGGAGGTGTTTGGTGCTGCTGCAAACCCAAATAGCCACGGGCATAACTATGTGCTTGAAGTCATGGTGAAAGGCAATGTGGATGTAGATGACGGGATGGTAATCAATTTGGTGACCTTGGACGCGTTGTTGAAGAACAACGTGCTCGCCAATTACGATCACAAACATCTAAACCATCAACATCCTGTTTTCGCAAAGAACCCGCATCTCCAACCGACGTGTGAGAACATCGTTATAGAGATTTGGCAACGGCTTGTCCCTTCCTTACCGAACGGAATGTTGCACAGGATACGCCTCTACGAAAGCGCAGCAAATTTTGCAGACTATTATGGGGAAGGATCTATGGTTTATCTTACAAAAGTCTACGAATTTAGCGCAGCCCACCGTTTGCACAGCCATGCACTCAGTGATGAAGAGAACCAGGATATTTTCGGAAAGTGCAATAATCCGGCTGGACATGGACATAACTATGTACTCGAGGTTACCGTAAAGGGAGACATAGATGCAAGAACCGGGTTGGTTGCGGGTTTGAATTTGCTTGACGAAGTCGTTCAAAAACAGGTGTATGCGCGTTTTGACTACAAACATCTGAATCTCGACACGCCCGAGTTTGAGACGCTCAACCCGACTTCGGAGAACTTCGTCAAAGTGCTTTGGGAGGTGTTAGCACCGAATTTGCGCCCGGTGGTTCTACACCGTCTTCGCTTACGGGAGACCCCCAAAAACCATTTTGACTACTACGGTGAGTAATTCATCTTTTTACCACTTAGTATATAAAAATACAGCCATTGGAGGCACATTTTAACATAATGGAGTTTAAACAAACTAATGCTACCCTTGAGTTGGAAGGACTTTACACAAAAATCATTGAAAACTTAGGTGAAGATCCGAGTCGTCAAGGCTTGGTGAAGACACCACACCGTGCCGCGAAAGCGATGGAATTCTTGACGAGTGGCTATCATCAAAGTGTTGATGAGATTCTGAATAGAGCCATCTTTGATGAGGATTATGATGAAATGGTGATTGTGAAAGAGATTGAATTTTACAGTCTTTGTGAACATCATATCCTCCCCTTTTGGGGTAAATGTCACGTTGGGTATCTCCCGCGGAAGCGAATTGTGGGTTTAAGTAAAATCCCACGCATTGTAGATATGTTTTCTCGTCGGTTGCAGGTTCAGGAACGTCTCACGCGTGAGATTGCCGAATCGCTCGAAAATGCCCTTGACCCGCGGGGGGTCGCTGTCGTGATAGAGGGACGGCACTTGTGCATGATGGCACGTGGTGTCCAAAAGCAAGCACCGGTAATGACAACCAATGTCATGCGCGGGACATTCCGTGAAGATAGTTCAACGCGTGCAGAGTTTCTACGGTGCATCCAAGTATCCTAAACGAAGCCCGTAATGAAATGGAGGGCGGATATACGGAGAGGTGCTTGAAGGTCTCCAACCTACCTCACCGAACCGCAAGGAAAAATTAAAAATAAGGTTGTGGTGATTACTGGAGCGTCAAAAGGGATTGGTAAGGCAACCGCTTTCGCTTTCGCAGCAGCAGGCGCGAAAGTTGTGCTCGCCGCGCGAACACCTGAGACACTTGAACAGGTCGCAGTGAAGTTAAAAGAAGGGGGTGCCGAAGCACTCGCTGTTCCAACAGACGTTACCAACGTTGATGCTGTGCAGCAACTCATCCAACGGACATTAGAGGTCTACCAACACGTGGATATTCTAATTAACAATGCAGGGATCGGCCATTTCGGACCCATTGTCGATTTCGAGCCTGACGATTGGGACGCGGTACTTAATTCCAACTTAAAGGCTGTTTATCTCTGTGCAAAGTATGCGCTTCCCTCCATGTTGGAACGAGGCAGTGGACAGATTATTAATGTGCTTTCAGTCGCAGCGAAGGTTGCTTTTCAAGCTTCAAGTGCGTATTGTGCCGCGAAGGCAGGTGCGTTAGCACTGACAAAGGTTTTAGCGAGTGAAGTCCGTCAGCAGAATATTCGAGTTACCGCTGTTTTACCGGGATCAGTGCATACGCCATTTTGGGACGACGTTCCAGAACACCCAGACTTTGAACAGATGTTAACACCGGAACATGTTGCTGATACGATCGTCTCCATTTGTCAGCAACCCCCGGGTATGGTGACTGAGGAAATTGCTGTAATGCCGCCGCTCGGGATTCTCTAATTTCTAATGATGGGAATCTTAACACTGCCCATTATATTCCGCTGGGGTTTTTGGTGAAGTTAACAACTTCTCATATCCTAAAGAGATTTCTTGACTTAGACGGAGACCGTTGTGGAACGAAGTGGAACAACGCCCATATTCAATAGTTTAAAAAGCGCCCGAGGCGTCGCCGAATGCGAATCTTGCGAATAGCACGTGTGTCAGCATCTATAACTGTGATGATAGAATCGTCCAAGTCAAGTTCAGCACCAATTTCTGGGATGGTGCCAGTCCGGTCCAGAATATAGCCAGCAACCGTCTCATAATCACCTTCGGGGATTGCGAGTCCGTAGTGTTCTTTGAGCAGATCTACTTCAGTTCTTGCATCACATTCAAGGATCTGAGGTGTAATCAAGCGGATAAATTCGGGAGTGTCACGTTCATCAGCGAATTCGCCGACAATTTCTTCAACAAGGTCTTCGATGGTGACAAGACCAACAGTGCCGCCATATTCATCAACAGCAAATACCATTGTATGCCGAGTATGCTGGATCTCTTTGAGGAGCGCATTAATGTTTTTAGATTCAGGGACATGCAGCACTGTTCGGATGAAAGGTTCAATCGTATTAGGCAAGGTATCTGGTTCTTCGTTGTGGTTTGAATTCGTCCCTGGTTCAACGTTATTATAAATAACATCCAGGAGATTAACAATCCCAACGCTATTATAGATGTGTTCTTCGTAGACCGGAATTCTTGAGAACCCGGAGTCAGCCGCGACTTGCAAAAAATCTTCGCATTTTGTATTCTTCTCAATCGCAACGATATCGACAAGTGGCACCATGACCTGTGCGACCGTCCGATTTTGTAGGTTGAGCAGACTATGAATCATACGCCGCTGGTCGGTGTGCAGGTTGCCGGAACGTTCTCCCATTGTTGCGAGAATTCGTAGTTCTTCACGCTGTGCATCAGGGCTCGGTGTACTTGCTCCTCTATCTGTGAGTTTGACGATAAACTGTGTCAAAGTTTTCACAAAATAGATAAGGGGAGCTAAAACTATTTCAGAAAGGCGTAGGAGATAGGCATAGCGGAGTGTCAAGACATCTGCCTTGACACGAAAGATAGTTTTCGGTAAGATTTCTCCAAAGATAAGGAGTAGAGTCGTTATACCAGCTGTTGCAATGAGTCCCTGCAAACTTACTGCAAGGTTGGGGAGTCCTCGGGCAACGAGTCCTTCACCGAGTTGGGCAATAAGCACATTTGCAAGATTCGTCCCGACTAGTGTAAGTGCGAGCATTCTCTGGGGCGATTCTATCAAACGATGAACGATGCTCGCTCTGGTATTCTCCGATTCAACAAGTTGGTTAATTCGGAATTTGTTCACGGAGACCAGTGCTGTTTCCGAACCTGAGTAAAAAGCTGACAGGACAAGGCAAATGAGAACTGCCAGGGCAAGCGAACCTAACACAGTTATCTGTTCTGTGCTACTTGCACCTATTAAAAAGATTGATAATAGAAGAACTTTCAATTGCTTTGTGTCTGGTATTCCTTGTTTTTACACGTCAGTTTGGTTTCCATCGGTCCCCGGCATTTTGATAGATAAACCTGTAATCGCATTGCCTTCTGTAGCGGTAATTTCAAATTCGATACCGTTCTCATCAGTGTAAGATTCGCCGACAGACGGAATGCGACCAGAGAGTCCAAGGACATAACCACCAATAGTGTCTACGTCATTTTCGCTGAGTTTTAGTTCAAATTGCTGATTGAGCTCACGAATACTCATACGCCCAGAAGTTTCAAGTAACAACGGGGTTTCAGAGTGTCTAACAAGATCAGGTGGAGAATCGTCTTTATCATGTTCATCGACAATGTCTCCGACGACCTGCTCAAAGACATCTTCGATAGTGACAATGCCTGAAACGCCACCGTACTCATCTTGAAGGATCGCCGTTTTGGTTTTTTCACGGGTGAGTTGCAGTAGCAATGCCCCGATCTTACGAGTCTGAAGGACGAAGAAGGGTTCACGAATAAGGGAAGCGTTAACCGGGGCTTCTGACATCTGGTCCCGTTTTTCGAGGAAAGCATCAATTGTAAGTGAATGCACATCGGCGTGTCGCCAGAGTGCTAAATCTTTGACATAGAAGATGCCACAGATATTATCAATTTGCTCTTGGTAGACCGGAATGCGTGAAAATCCATATTCCTTTGCTTGTTTTAATGTTTCTTGAATAGTGTTTGATGTTGGGACTGCAACGACTTCGGTTCGTGGCACCATAATCTCTTTTGCTTCAATGTCACGTAATTGGAGAATATTGCTCACAATTTTCCGTTCATCGGGGGGGAGTGCTTCTTCGTGGTAGGTATCAACAATATTCCGAAAGTCTCTCGCCGTGAGGTGTTCTGTAGGTGAAGGGTGCCCGCCAAATACTGGAACGAGGAAGTCAATAATTTTGCGTAGCAAGCCACGTAACGGCGAGATGATAATGGAAAATATCCATAGCGGGGGCGCCGCGATTTTCGCAAAAAATTCCGCATGCTTAATGGCGAAAGTTTTCGGAGTCATCTCACCAAAAATGAGCATGAGGATGACACTGGCGGCTGTGGCTGTGGCAAACTGAATCACTTCTGTGTATTGCGGAAGCACGCGTTTAACGAGCCATAGCATCAGAATTGCAAAGGAAACATTGACAAGATTGTTACCAAGGAGAACGGTGATAAACAGTCTGCGTGGGTTATCAACAAAGTTGACAATTGCAGACGCGCTGCCCTTTTCAAGACGGAGCCTTTCAATTTGGACACGCGTAAGTGCGCATAAAGCCGTCTCAGAGCCAGAGAAAAAGCCTGAGAGGACGAGTAACCCTGCTAAACCGATCAGATAGGGGAGTAGTGGAACAGCTTCCATTCTTTTTTAAAAAACAATGTTTCGACGAAATTGAATGTCGAAAATTGCTATTAAGTGCACTGAATCAGCGGTAATTTGTAATCTGAACATTTGTTTAATGATAACACATTAAGAAAAAAAACGCAACAAAAATATCACCCTATTACAGTATTGGCGAGGTAATATTAAAAAATACCTTTAATCTCAAACGAATAGGACTAATTTTGAGGATGTCTATGACAAAATTAGAACAGATGCAACAGATCGAAGCGTGTGGTATTGTCGCTATTATTCGTGCCAATAGCGCAGATGAATTGATTGAAGCAGCGGCTGCGATTCATGCAGGGGGTGTTGACGTAATTGAAGTGACGATGACAACGCCGAACGCGTTACAGGTAATTAACGACGTTTCAACCACGTATGGGGATACCGTCCTCGTTGGTGCCGGATCGGTATTAGACGCAGAAACAGCACGCGCTGTGATGTTAGCAGGCGCTGACTTTGTTGTCAGTCCAGTTACGAAACCAGATGTAATCGAGATTTGTAACCGCTACGGTAAAGTTGTTATTCCCGGGGCATTTACCCCAACCGAAATCTTGATGGCATGGGAAACAGGGGCAGACTATGTAAAGGTGTTCCCATCAAGCGGTGTTGGTGCCGACTATATAAAAGATGTGAAGGCGCCGCTGCCACAAATCCCGCTGGTTCCAACAGGGGGCATCAATGCGGAAAACGCGGCTGATTTTATCAGTGCCGGGGCAACTGCTTTGGGAGTCGGAAGTGCGCTCGTTAACAACCAGCTCATTGCCGCTGGTGAATTCGCAACCCTCACGGAGAGAGCTGAGAACCTGGTTAAGGAGGTCCAACGCGCCCGTTCAAGTTCTAATTCAGTTTAGATTTGTTCAAAATGTATTTTTATGTTGACAATTAATCTTAATTCTGTTAATTTTAATACGTAAGATATATACCCTGTCCCCTTTGAGTGCCAGTTATGCAGATTGATCAACTCATCTTAGGTAAATATAGATTGCTTGAGTTTCTCAATTCAGGGGGATTCTCTTCGGTTTTTCGCGCTCGCGAAGAAATGACAAATCGGATTGTTGCGATTAAAGCCTTGGCAAAAACTGCCTATCCCGCCAGTAGAATGAAGTTCTTGTTGACCGAGTTCCAAGCAATGTCGAAAATTTGGGGACATCCAAATATCGTCTCTATTCATACCGTCGAACCCGGCGAAGATGACTATGTTGCGTGGATAGTGATGGAATATGTCGAGGGTAAAAGTCTTCACGATCTCATGCAGGAGGGTGCACTTAATCTAACAGATACCCTCAATATCGGCTTAGACATTTGTCGCGGGCTGAAAGCGGCGCATGTACATAAAATTATGCATCGCGATATCAAACCTCAGAATATTTTACTCACAATCAAAAAAGAAGCAAAAGTCGCCGACTTTAGTATCGCTCGTATATTTGGCGAAACGACTGAATTCGCTGAAACCATGGCGGGCACCCGGCGCTATATGGCACCCGAACAGCACTACGGTGCTTATGATTATCGGGCAGATCTTTATTCCACAGCACTCATCTTGTATCAAGCGATAACCGGACGATTCCCATTTTCAGGTGAAAATAAGGAGATTGATAAAAAGAAAGCAGCCGGAGAAATAGAAGAAGTCCATAGATGTCCCGAGGTGCTCCGCAATTTCCTACAAAAAGCACTTCACCGACAACTCTTAGAACGCCATCAGAGTGCCGATGAAATGTATGAAGAACTGGATCGAATTCGCCAAGATGAGTATGTTAAACAGGTTTCTCAACTGATTGATGCGAGCGTTAACTCCAATAATCCAAGAATAGCAGAAGCACTGGAAGGATACCGGAAAACTTTTCGTCTCTCGCTGGCAGATGCCGAACGGATGAATCAAAACCTCTTTTTTCAACGACGGCAGCGAGAGGAAAATAGTAAACGCGAGAAGATCGTAACTCAGGTTCAAAGACACTATACGCTCGCCACACGTTACATCGAAAACCAAGACTTTCGAGGCGTACTATCGGAACTCCATAAAGCAAGCCATCTCTATATCGACGATCAGGACTTAACCAATACTATAGATAATTTGTTTGACGAACTCAGTGCCGCAAACATGGTCTTCCCATCACGCCCGACTGCTGAGGAAATTGTTGCCCTCATTCAGAAATTACCAGAGAATGAAAGTGATGTTCTTCGGACATGGCTGGAGCATCAAATATCGGTACCGGAAGAAACAGCAGATATAACACCCATACGCCCCCGCGTTAGGGCAACCGGCAGTTATCGACTTGTGATGGAGGAAGCTTCACCGAAATTCCTACTCGATCAGGTTCACAGTGACATCCAGTATCCACATGAGATAGAAGCGTTTCGTATCTTTCGGCAGATTCAAATCTATGAACAACAGGGGCGGACCCGACAATGCCACGTGCTTTATAGGAAGCTCGGTAGATTCTATCAAAGACAGGCTAACAACTTTGTCAAGAAAGACGATTTAGAACTCGTCGCTAACTGTTATACGCGCGCCCGCTTCGCTTACACGGTCGCAGAGAAACAGCGTCTCGCCAGAAAGAACGCCAAAAAGGGTGGGATTTATTACACGCGCTTGGCACGCCAATTTGAACTACAGCGTTCATGGGAAGAAGCAGGAAAATCTTACATCCTCGCCGCTTACAATCATAGCTACGCGAACTTGTTATTACTCGTAGAGGAATGCCATCGAATGGCAATCGTCTGTTATTTTAACGCTGCTGAAAGCGCACATCTCAATAATGATTTACAAACGGCTTATGACTTTTACGCGTTAATCTTGGCAGTCGGTGAAAAGATGTCTACACCGACAAAAATGGTAAGCGAAGCACAAAAATTAATGTCGGAAATCCCAGTCGAAAGTTAAAGGAACTACACGTGAAAGCAGCTTTAAAGCGCGGAGAAGTGCTTATTGGAACATTTGTACTTGAATTCGCTGGCTCTGCAATTGCAACACTTCTCGCAAGTGCCGGAGCAGACTTTATTATCGCAGATTTGGAACACAGTTCCTTCTCCATAGAAACTATTGGACGGACAATTCGGAACGCACGAGGTTCAAACCTTTCTTGTATTGTCCGGGTCCCCGCACTTGAACGTCATTTTGTCTCTCGGGTACTTGATGCAGGGGCAACCGGGGTCATGATTCCTCGGGTCGAATCCTGTGAAGACATTGAAAAAATTAAAAAATGGACAAAATATGCCCCCGAAGGCGACCGAGGTGTCGCTTTCGGCATTGGACATACTGATTATGGGGACTTCACAAAACTTGATACCAGAGAGTATGTCCGTAACGCAAATCAGGAAATTCTCACCATCGGGCAGATTGAAACCCTCCAAGCCGTTGAAAACCTAAATGAAATCCTTGAGGCAGGCGAGTTAGATGTTGTATTTATTGGTCCCTACGACCTATCCACGTCTATGGGTATCTCTGGCGAACTCAACCATCCACTGCTTTTAGAAGCCATAAAAAATATTATTAACCTCACACAGACACATAATATCCCTTTAGGGTGTTATGTCAACGACTTTGAGGGCGGTGAACAGTGGTTAAATCTTGGTGTTCAGCTGATCGCTTGTGGAAATGATGCTTTTCTCATAACTCGTAAATTTGCTGAGGAACATCAAAAATTCAAAAATGCGGTGTCGGATTCAGATCGTTCAAAACGAATAACGGATCCGCAAATATAGCCGCGAATACACCGAAAACCTGCAAGTTAACCATCCACTTGACTCCGATACAAGACAGCAAAGCACGAGTGGATGGTTAAAAGGGACGCAGCAGCCCAGGAGCCATAAATTAAAGAATGGAAACTTACGATATTCTCACAATCGGACGAAGTTCTTTAGACCTCTACGCGAACGATATCGGTGCCGCGTTTCCAGATATTAAAAGTTTTGGTGCCTTTGTTGGCGGATGTCCTACGAATATCAGCGTTGGTGTCCAGCGACTTGGGCTTCAAGCTGCACTCCTTACTGCCATCGGTGAGGATCCCGTTGGAGAGTTCCTACTCAAATTTTTGAAAGATGAAGGCGTTGAAATCCAGTTTATTCCGCACAAACCGGGGCACCGAACAAGTGCTGTCGTCCTCGGTATTGAACCGCCAGATCGGTTCCCGCTCATCTATTACCGCGATAACTGTGCAGATATTGAACTCACTATTGACGATGTTCTCGCCGCGCCGATCGCTGAAAGTCGAGCAGTCCTAATATCTGGGACCGGTTTGAGTAAGGAACCGAGTCGCAGCGCAACACTCTACGCCGCTGAACACGCACAAGCACTCGGCAAACACGTCTTTTTGGATCTTGATTTTCGGGCGGATCAGTGGCACGATCCAAGGGCATTTGGCGTTGTCATGCGATCAGCGTTACGTTATATTGATATTGCCATCGGAACGGAAGAAGAGATCAAAGCGGCAACGCTTACGAGTCTTTCACAACTCACAATTGAACACTCTCAAATCTCAAATCCTACGATTGAAGGGGATATGGCATTTGCTATTGAGACGCTTTTAAGTGCGGGTCCAGATGCGCTGATAGTAAAACGTGGGATTGAAGGGGCGGATGTTCATTTGGCGACCGGAGAAATCGTTCACGCTGAACCCTTTCCTGTCGAAGTTTACAATACGCTGGGTGCTGGTGATGCTTTTGCGAGCGGTTTTATTTATGGTCATCTCAGTGGTTGGGGTTGGCGGAAATCTGCCCGGCTCGGCAACGCCACGGGTGCGATTGTCGTAACACGGCACGGCTGTGCGAACTTTATGCCGACAATGCCCGAAGTTGATGAATTTGTCGCAGAACGCGGCGGATGGTAAATACAATTTGGTTTGGGTTCCATACCGCAGCCACACACTACTTTACCAAAGGAGCAGCAACTTTCATGAAAACACAAAAACTCACGATGGGACAAGCCATCGTTCAATTTCTCCGACAACAATATGTCGAACGGGATGGAAACGAAACCCAATTTTTTGCCGGTATGTTCGGAATCTTCGGGCATGGAAACGTTGCTGGTATCGGTCAAGCGTTGCATCAGTATTCCGATGCCTTCCGTTTCTACCAGACTCGTAACGAACAATCAATGGTACACACCGCCGCTGCGTTTACCAAAATGAACAATCGCCTGCGAACCTTTGCCTGCACGACATCCATCGGACCGGGGGCAACAAATATGATCACAGGGGCTGCGGGTGCAACAATTAACCGACTGCCGGTGCTCTTACTACCGGGAGACATTTTTTCCACACGCTTAGTCGCCCCAGTTTTACAGCAGCTGGAGTCTTCCAGTTCACAGGATTATTCAGTGAACGATTGTTTCAAGCCGATTTCACGGTATTGGGATCGGATTAATCGTCCAGAACAGATAATTACTGCCTTGCCAGAGGCGATGCGAGTCCTAACATCGCAGGCTGATACCGGGACAGTAACCTTAGCACTTCCGCAAGACGTTCAAGCTGAGGCGTATGATTATCCAGCACAACTTTTTGAAAAACGCGTTTATACCATATCTCGCCCGCGTGCTGATGTCAGCCTACTGAATCGCGCGACGGCGTGGATTCGTGAGAGTAAATCTCCGTTGATTATCGCCGGTGGTGGTGTTATCTACAGTGAAGCCACAGCACACCTCGCACAATTCGCAGAACAAACGGGTATTCCTGTCGGTGAAACCTTCGCTGGAAAGGGTTCACTGCCCTACAATCATCCGCAGAATCTTGGAGCGATCGGCGCGACGGGGACGCCAGGGGCGAATATCACTGCCCGAGAAGCAGATTTGGTGATTGCAATCGGCACGCGCTTGAGTGATTTCACGACTGCTTCCAAGACTGCTTTCCAAAACCCCAACGTCCGTTTCATCAACATTAATGTTGCGGAATTCGATGCCTTTAAACATGCCGCCTTACCGCTCGTCGCAGACGCACGCGTCACACTCAAAGAACTTGCTACCGCTGTCGGGAATTATCACGTTAATGCCGCCTATGCCACACAAATCAAGAACTATCGCGACGAATGGGAGGAGGAAGTGGATCGGCTTTACCACCTTGGTCACGGTCCTTTACCGAGTCAAAGCGAGGTCATCGGTGTAGTTAACGAATTTTCACGTCCTGAAGATGTAATGGTGTGCGCGGCGGGGAGCCTTCCGGGAGATTTACACAAGTTATGGCGAACCCGTAATCCGAAACAGTACCACTTAGAATACGGATACTCGTGTATGGGCTATGAAATCGCTGGTGGGTTAGGCATCAAAATGGCGGACCCAAATCGCGATGTCTATGTTATGGTCGGTGATGGTTCATACTTAATGCTGGCACAAGAGATCATTACATCAATTCAGGAAGGTTTTAAACTCATTATTGTGCTTGTGAACAACGAGGGACATAGCAGTATCGGGGGATTGTCTCGGGCAACCGGCGCGCAAGGTTTCGCCACCCGTTTCCGCTACCGGGACGAAAAAACGGGTGAACTTGAAGGCGACTTTTTACCGGTGGATCTCGCCGCGAATGCCGCCAGTCTTGGTGCCAAGGTCATTGAAGCAACAACCTTGCAAAGCCTAAAAGCCGCCCTACATGAGGCACGAGAAGCTGAGCACACAACCGTTGTGAAAATTGATGTGGATTACTACCAAGGGGTTCCGCGCTACGAATCTTGGTGGGATGTTCCGATCGCACAAGTCTCCGAAGTCGACACGGCGCAAGAGGCGTATGAAGAATACGAATTGGATAAGCGAAAGGAACGCTACTTCCTTTAGTCTTTGAATCGATGCGAACAAAGGGGAAGCCATGAAAGCATCAGAACTGTTAGCAAAAGCCAAATCGGGATACGCTATTCCTTGCGATTTATGTGATGAGAAAATCCCAGCGAATGACATTTTGGGATTTGTGTTTAAGTTGGGAGCACTCGCGCCGCGCATGGGAAACGCAAACGTCGGTGATATTATCTGCGTTAAATGCCAAACTGCAGATCCAGATATTAATATTGAACCGCGCGGACCAGATGTTAAATTCGTTCGCGGGAACTAACTGACAGCCGGTTCGGGAGGAGGCACTGCGAAGTCGACCACTTGGTATGTTTGTCACCTCCCTACCTTAGGTTTTCTGTAGCATAGCCTGTTAGGCTGTGCTACCGTGTATCCGTTCAGAAAAATCGTCTCTGTGATATTTATTTTCAGAAATGGTATTACTTAAGCTGCCAGTTGGAGGGACTTATGTTTGAAAAAAAGAACAACTTAGGAAGAATAGATAACACCAAAGAACGGAAGGTTAAAAATCGAAAAGAAAAAGAGGTAGCACGCGGGAAGCATTATTATGCTAACTCTCATAATTTTAATAAGAAAATTAACCCATTGCCAGCCGAATTTACCGATAAAATTATCTGTGGCGATTCGCAAGTCGTTCTTAAGCAACTACCAGACAATTGCATTGACCTCATTTTTACTTCACCTCCCTACAACTTTGGTTTGGATTATGAGGATACCGAAGATGCTTTTGCGTGGGACTCTTATTTCAAGGCTTTGTTTAGTATCTTTGATGAGTGCATCAGAATTCTGAAATATGGTGGACGTATGATCGTTAATGTCCAACCCCTATTTTCAGATTATATTCCAACGCATCACCTCATTTCTCAGTACTTTATGCGAAAAAAACTCATCTGGAAAGGTGAGATTTTATGGGAAAAAAACCACTATAACTGTAAGTATACCGCTTGGGGAAGTTGGAAAAGTCCATCAAGTCCTTATCTCAAATATACGTGGGAATTTTTAGAAGTCTTTTGCAAAGGGTCTTTGAAAAAGTCAGGCGATCCAAAAAATGCTGATATTGATGCTGATTCATTCAAAGAATGGGTTTCGGCAAAATGGACAATCGCGCCAGAACGGAACATGCACAAATTCAAACATCCTGCGATGTTTCCAGAAGAATTAGCGAATCGAGTGCTGCAACTCTTCAGTTTCAAAGGGGATGTTGTTCTTGACCCTTTTGCGGGAGTTGGAACAACTTGCCTCTCAGCACTTAAACTCCAACGTCCGTACTTGGGGATAGACATTTCGTCTGAATATTGCCAAATTGCCGAGGATAGGTTAAGAATCTTACTTTGCTCACACAACAATATGTCCGAATACATTGTTGGTAGAAATCCAGTTATAGAACATCTAAAGCGTGGGACGCAAGCCGTGGAAAAGATCTGGATTGCCAAGGGGAATACCCACTCGCGCATCCAACATATCGTTACAATGGCAGAAGAAGCGGGGGTCCCTATAAAACACTGCCCACGCCGCGAACTGGATAGGCTTGAGCCATCTGTGCCACACCAAGGCGTTATCGCCTTGGTGAGTCCGGCGCGTTACGACGATCTGTCATCAATACTCGCGAAAATAGAACGCAGTGAACACAACGCGCTGTTAATTATATTAGATAACATTCAAGACCCAAGAAACCTTGGAGCGATTCTCCGCACTGCTGAGGCTGTGAATGCCGATGCCGTTATCATTCCCAAAAATCGTGCTGTCGGCATCACAGCAGCTGTGCACAAAGCATCAGCGGGGGCGTCTACGTATATGCCCATCGTCAAAGTGACAAACATAGCGCATACCATAGACACCCTTAAAAGCGAGGGAATATGGGTCGCCGGTGCCGCCGAGAATGCATCTTGTCTATATACGGATACTGACTTTAAAGTGCCATTGTGTCTCGTCTTCGGAAGTGAAGGTAAGGGACTCCGACGACTTGTCAAACAGAAATGTGATTATCTGGTTCACCTGCCAATGTTAGGCAAAATTGATTCGCTGAACGTTTCAGTTGCAGCAGGTGTGCTGTTATATGAAGTAATTCGGCAACGCGATGTGAAATGAATCAGCGCGCTTCAAATGAAGTTTTCTTCCTTCAGACTAACAAAAATCCCGTCGCCGATAATAATGTGATCCAACACTTTTATTCCAATCTGATTTCCAGCCTCAATCAACTGTTTTGTTGCCCGAATGTCCTCTTGGCTCGGCTGAGGATCTCCAGATGGATGATTGTGAACAAGGATAATTGAATTCGCTGACTCCTCGATAGCGAACCGAAAAATTTCGCGTGGGTGAAAAACACTGGCGTTGAGCGTGCCTTCAAAGACGGTTCCTTCTGACAATAATCTTTTGCCCCAATCCAAATCCTCACTCAGATCACCCGTGATGCCTTTGGTTGTCACACCACCCTTGGTGTCAAGGCAAAGGACGCAAACAATTTCTTTCTGTAGGTACCGCATTCTGGACATCATCAGATCTGCGACATCCGCTGGAGATGTAATTTTATCGCGCTCGGCGTGGAAACGTGCTAATCGTTTGCCGAGTTCAAGTGCCGCGACAATCTGTGCAGCTTTCGCTTCACCAACACCTTTAATTTTCTCAAATTGTTTGGACCTGTGATCCGCCATCCGCTTCAAATCACCTTCAAATGCCATGAGAATCTGTTCACCGAGTTGGATAGCGGTCGTTCCTTGGAAACCACTTTTAAGAATGATAGCCAAGAGGTCAGAGTCCCTCAATGCCTCCGGCCCATGTTTCCGAAGTCTTTCACGGGGACGTTCATCTTCGGGAAGGTCCTTAATTCGTATACGGTCTGGGTCGTACATTGCTTTCCTTTCTATTAATAGAAATTCGTCAACATTATACTCTATTTCAGCATTAAAAACAAACAAAATCCGATTGCATTTCACGGGAATTGCGTCCCCATTTTCCGCGAAAAATATAAGGAACATGGGTCAATAGTGAGTCGTTTTCCGCGTAGGTGAACTGCTGTCCTTAAAGTTGAAGAAAATTTCAAAATTGAAGTTTAAAGTTGAAAAAAGTTTTAAAATTGGAAAGAGCCACTCTTTTTGGCAACATTTCACAAAATCAAACGGGTATCCAATTTGCAGGTTGACAAATATTTTTAAATAGTTTAAAATTGGAAGTGTGAATTGAAATTTCAATTTTCCAGCAAACAACAAAAGGAGACAACCATGGCAACCACGATTCGCCAGAAAGATGGTGTTGCAATCTTAGAACCGAGTGGAAAAATAATGGGAGCCTCAGTATCGGAATTACGAGAGGCAATTACCTCACAGATCGATGCCTCCGATGAGCCACGCATTCTCATTAATTTCGATCGAGTCAACATGATGGATAGTTCGGGTCTCGGCACGCTGATGGGGGCACATGTAGCCGCAACGCGAAAGAAAGGGCGTATCGGTGTCATCAACGTCGGAACAAACATTAAAAATCTGATTGTCCGCAGTCGGCTTGTCAGTATCTTTGAGCATTTTGATACCGAGGACGCTGCAGTTTCGGCGCTGTCAAGCGAGAGTTAAAGGTCATGATTGGAACACCCATCCGTGACTTAAACGCGCAGTAGCATTAGGAGTATGTACACTATGGCAATCACCGTGTCTGAGAAAGAAGGGGTCGTTATTTTCAGACTGAGTGGCAGAATTATCACCCCAGGGGTCAAAGAGGTTTCGGAGACCGTAGAGGAGGCACTTGCAGTGCGCTCCTCACCCCCGAGAGTCGTGTTTGACTTCAAAGAAGTAACGGGAATGGACAGTTCTGGGCTTGGTGTCCTTATGAAAGTCTATTCCGACATCCATCCGCGCGGGGGGAAAATAGCAGTGATTAATGTCAACAAACATGTCAAGAACCTCATCGTCATGGCGCGCTTAATCACCGTCTTTAAAAACTTTGAGAGCGAAGAAGATGCTGTTGCTGCCTTGCTGCAGCACGCCGAGTGAGATTCAGACTAATCTTAGTTTTATTGTAGCGGAGGTGCTTTGCTAACGTCGAAAACCTCTCAGTAAAGTCCTACTGCCTCGCATCTATAAGGGAATGTCTCATGATAAAAAATATCCTCGTTGCCATCGGCGATACGGATTACGAGAAAAATGCCTTTGAGTACGCTGGACAACTCGCAGTCCTTTTAGGAACACATTTATCGTGTGTTTTCTTTCAGGACAGCCAGCACGGTGGAAACGCTGATGTCGCAGAGACTGTCATCCGTCGAACCGAGACGGAATGCTCGCTCTACGATTTCTTAGATTACCACGTTGAATCTGTCGCTGGCAATCCACGGCAGATGATCTGCGAAAAAGCACATTCTGCCGACTTGGTGGTTGTTGGGCTTCCTGAAGATATAAGAAAGCGTCGCCTCAAACTTATCCAGAGCCAGATCGACGACGTGCTGCTCCACATCACGAGACCTATTATTGTGGTGCACGAACAATGCACACTCTTGCGGAAAATACTCGCTGTCCATCATGGAGACACCTATTCTGATCATGCCTTAGGACTTGTCGCCGAAATCGGGGAGTTAACAAAAGCCGGGATATTGGGACTCGCTCTTTCAAGCACACAGCAGGAAGCAACCCAGATTAAGCAGCAGATGGAAGCATATTTGGAATATTATGATGTTCAAGCCGACTTCCTCGCTGCTCGTGGCTTTACGGTAACAAACATCTTGGAAAACGCAGAAGAAAATGATTGCGATCTTATTGCATTGAGCGCGAGTCATCATGGAAGATTGTACGAGCTTGTTTTCCAAAGCACTACCCAAAGTGTTGTAAAAGTTGCAAACCGGGCAGTTCTCGTAACAACATAGATTTACGGGACGCACGAGATGCTCTTACCTTTCATTTTGTCGAAGTAAACAAGAAGCGTAAAGACACTACTCGCACGCACATATTAATGGGTGAAATCATGGAACCTTGGCATTTTTTACGGATTTCCACGGATATGTTCGGGCTTATCAATTGGGGCGGCGGATTCGCTGCTCTCAACTACTCCGTCTGGGAAGAAATCCTCGGATTCACACGATTAGAACTTCAAAACTCCCAATGGTCCGCATTCATACATCCGGAGGATCGGGAGGAAATGCTTACCGAGATCGAAAAGGTGAAAACAGGAGAACGCGATGCTGTTATCTTTGAAAATCGATTTCAGCATAAAGACGCGTCTTACAGATGGCTAAGATGGCACATAACATCGGATGGTGAAAAACAATGCTATTACGTCGTCGCAACAGATATAACACCCCGAAAGCAGTTAGAAGCAAGATTGAAAGAGAGTGAAACCCGATTCCAGCAATTGGCGGCGAAACATGTCCAAGAAGCTGAGTTGTTGCATACTCTGATGGAAAATACCCCTGACCACATCTATTTCAAAGATACAGAGAGTAGATTTATACGAATCAATCGTTCTTTAGCAGATCGGTTCGGTTTAAGAAATCCCGTAGAGGCAGTCCAGAAAACCGACTTTGACTTCTTTACCCGTGAACACGCCCAACAGGCATATCAGGATGAGCAGGATGTCATTGAGTCTGGGAAACCCATTGAGGCGAAACAGGAAAGGGAGACCTGGCCCAATGGACAGGATACATGGGTATCAACGACTAAAGTCCCGATTCGGGATAGAGAGGGCCGTATCGTAGGAACATGTGGTATTTCACGCGACATAACTGAGTACTATCGTGCCCAACAAGCCGTTGAGTACGCAAGCCGTGCCAAAAGTGATTTCCTCGCAAACATGAGCCACGAACTACGCACGCCTTTGAATGCAATCATTGGATTCGCTGAAATTCTACGAGATGAACTCGTCGGCAGCATTAACGCCGAGCAAAAAGAATGCATTAATGATATTCACATTAGCGGCGAACATTTGCTGGAAATGATCAATGACATCCTTGACCTTTCAAAGATCGAAGCCGGAAAAATGGCACTTCAATTAGAGACGTTCTCTATTGTTGAAGCCGTCGAGGAAGTCAACGCTATTATCACTGCACTCGCTGTAAAGAAGGATCTCGACCTTACCTTGAGCTATAACCAGAATGGTATGATTGAAGCCGACCGAGTTAAATTCAAGCAGATTTTCTATAACCTACTCTCCAATGCAGTGAAATTTACCCCAGAAGGCGGTAAAGTAGCAACGCAACTGGAAGTTGGAACCACGGAACTGCGAGCTGAAGTTATTGATACAGGTATAGGTATCTCCGAAGCCGATCAGGCGAAACTCTTTGCCCCGTTTACACAAATTGATACGTCAAAATCTCGGCGGTACGGTGGAACAGGCCTCGGGTTAGCCTTGACGCATAGGCTTATCATGTTACACGGTGGCGAGATTAGTGTGACAAGCCGAGAAGGAGAAGGGAGTAATTTCGCGCTGAGCGTCCCCCTTCAACGCCCTGCAACAATTAAAGTGTAAATTTAAAACTTCGGTTCATTGCATAACTGCTGGCTTAAATAAAAGGCAACCTGTGAAAACTGAAAAACCACCCCCAGCCGAAGAACAGGCAGAAACGCAAAAGCGGATCTTGGTGATTGAAGACCAAGAGTTGAACCGCAAAGTTGTGCGGATTGTCCTGCAATCAAAGGGGTATACAGTCGTGGAAGCGACTGATGCTACGGAAGCACTCGCAAGTTTGGAAGACGCAATACCACAACTTATCCTCATGGATATTGCCTTACCCGGACAAAGCGGCGAAGATTTAACAAGACGCATTAAGGCGAATCTTGCATGGGTAGATATACCAATTATTGCACTCACAGCCGCAGCCATGTCTGGGGACAGGGAGCGCATTCTTAAAGCTGGGTGCGATGATTATCTCAGTAAACCTATTGACATCAAAGTTTTGATGGAGCGTGTAGAGACTCACATCAAGGGGACAAACAAATGAATGAGGAAGTAATATCTGAGCAGCAAGAAGGGGCGAAAATCCTTGTTGTTGATGATGAACCCAAGAATGTCAAAATTCTCCAAATTCAACTCAACGCACGAGGCTATACAGTCTACACAGCTGCAGATGGGCTTGAGGCACTTGATACCGTCGAAAAAGATATGCCAGATCTCATCTTGTTGGACATCAACATGCCGAGAATGGATGGGTTTGAAGTCGTCAAACGGATCCGAGCGAATGAGGCTACCGAATTCATTCCAATTGTGATGATAACCGCTCTACGGGACACCCGCGAAAATCGAATTAAGTCCATTGAAGCAGGTGCCGATGATTTTATTGAGAAGCCTTTTGATAGTTTAGAAGTCCTCGCCCGGGTGCGTTCCCTCTTGCGAATTAAACACTACCAGGATACACTCGCAGCGTATAACACCCGTTTGCAAGAAGAACTCCAAATGGCACGAAGTATTCAAGAAATCCTTATTCCTCAGAATGGTGTGCAGGAATTGTCGGGGTTCCGAATTGCTTCACACTGCCGTCCTGAAATGGCAGTCGGTGGAGATTTTTTCGACATCTGGGAAATCGCACCCAATCGACTCGGGGTTTTTATTTCTGATGTTATGGGACATGGGGTTTCAGCGGCTTTTGTAACAGTCTTCATTAAAACAATTTTGGCGGAATTCCAGCAACAAGTCGAAGATAATCCAGGGTATCTGCTTGAAATACTAAACACCCGTTTTAATGATTTGATTAGTTCACGACTGTTCATGTTTGCAACAGCCTTTTGCGGGATCATTGACTTGGATAAGGGCGCACTCATCTGTGCAAACGCCGGGCATTCATTCCCATTTTTGTACAACACCCATCAACAGACATACCAAGCCGTTGGCGATCAACACACAGGAAATGGGTTAGGCATTTGGCGAGATTCAGTTTATGAAACGATACATTATCCATTTGATGGGGCTAGTAGAATGTTCCTTTATACCGATGGTGTTTACGAAGCTAAAAACCCACAAGGCGAGGAATTTACAGTAGATCGCCTCCAAAAATTGGTGTGTACATACGAAAAAGAATCCGCAGCAGGACTCATCACCACCGTCTCGGAAGCGATTGATGCCTTCACCGACAACTGCCCGAAAGACGACGATCTAACACTGATCGCGATTGAAGTTTCAGGGGGAGATTAAATTTCGATATCTCTCGGTTTTAAAAACGAAAAACCACGCGAACATCGGTTCCACCTGACGCATTCGTTTGCATTTCGTGCATATCCGAGAGAGATTTAGCGATGAAAATACCGTGTCCGCTCTCATTGTTTGGGGAACGGTTCATCTCAATCTCCGACAGTCTTTCATGTGTTAGCCAACTCTTTTTCCCCGCAGCCCGCGTACCCGTATCCCTTACTAAAATTTCAAGGGCATCTGTATCAATACTGATACACAATTTAACGCCAACTGTAGCATTAACCGAGCCATGATGTACTGCATTGCTACAGACTTCGTCAAGCACAAGTTGAATGTCTGCTACGCGTTTTCTGGAGAATCCGAGGCTTTTTGCGAGGTTGCCAACAAATCCCCGAACAGGCTCTATATAAAAGGCAGCACTCGGAATTTGAAGTTGAATATCTGCTTGCGCCATGTACTAAATTTACTTTGCTTAAAACGCGGCGAGTGCACTGTTTTCTGATTCGTAGATTTCGACGACACTGGATGCCCCGATGAGATTAAAGGTCCGTGTTAAGTTGTCCGCGAGTGCACAAATTTTAAGGTCGCCACCACTTTGGCGAAGTCGTTTTGCAACACCTACCAAAGCACCTACAGCTGTGCTGTTTATATGACTCACTTGACTCAGATTCACAACAACCTTCTCGACTTTCTCCGCTAAGAGTCCTTCAAGCATCTTCCGTAAATCGGATGCTGCGTAACTACTCAAGTCTGTTTTTATTTCAATTATTTTGATACCGGATTCCTCTCGGAGTTTCATTAATTTTGTCGAATCCATAGAAATCACCTCCCATAGATTAAAGCCAGTCCTAACTCAAGGAACCGTTCTTAAATTCTATCTTAAATCCAGAAAAAAAGCAAGCAAAATTCTGTGTTTGAACCCCAAATCGCAGAGATATTTTCCAATCGCAGGTCTTTCTGAGAGTTAAATCATATCAATAAAAAAAATATTGTTGATTTTCTTTCTGCATTTATGATATACTATTATGCAACCGATTTGAAAGTGCCAAAAGCACTTTGAATATAAGGAGGAACTGGCGGATTAACGCGGTTGTGCGTTTTTAAATGGACCAGGTATCTTAATGAACAACGAACAGGCAAATACAAATGCGTCCACTGTTGATGTGGAAGAGGAAAAACATTCAACTGAGGGTTCAGTTGAAGTGAATCAGGAAGTAGCCAGCGAGACAGAAACTTCAGAAGTTGCAGAAGCCGCTTCTGCAACCAACGTAGACGCTGAGGAGCATGAAGAAGTCACGGACACTGAAGTGGAAGCGACTGCTGGCGACGCTGATGTTGAAGAGGCAACAACGCTTACTGATGAAAGTGCCCCCGAAGAGGCAGCAGTGGCTGATAGCGAGGCTGAAGAAGCAGAAGCAGCCGCTGATGAAACCCTACCTGAAGAGGGCAGAGAAGTAGTCGCTGCGGATGCTGAAGAAACAGTAGCACCCACTGAAGAAACCCCCTCGGAAGAGGTAGCGATGGAGGCAGCACCGGAAGAACCCGCGGAATCAATGAGTCCGGAATCTCTTGAAGAAGCGTATGATAATTCGATCAAAGCGTTTACAGATGGCGAAATTGTTAAAGGCGTCGTCGTAGATGTCAATCGCGATGAAGTCATGATTGACATCGGCTTTAAGTCCGAAGGTTATATTCCGGCATCTGAATTCGATGCTGGACAAAACGATTTGCCTACTGTTCAGGTGGGCGATGAGATTGATGTCTATATTGTGCGGCGTGAAGACTCTGAAGGACAAATAGTTCTTTCGAAAAAGATCGCCGATCAAACACTCATTTGGGATGAAATTGCGACCGCGTACGAAGCAGGTACACCCGTTATGGGACGTATCAGCGAACGGATTAAGGGAGGGCTGCGAGTCAACGTTGGATCCCTCCGAGGTTTCTTACCGGCTTCGCAAGTTGAATTGCGCCCTATCCAGAACCTTGAACAGTATGTAGGACAAACGCTTGAAATGAAGGTTATCAGCCTGAGTAAACGGCGGCATAACATTGTTCTGTCGCGGCGTGCTTGGTTGGAAGCCGAACTCGTCCAGAAACGCTCAGAAGTGCTCAACACACTTGGGGTTGGTCAACAGGTGAAAGGCGTGGTAAAGAACATCACTGCTTTTGGGGCTTTTGTTGACTTGGGGGGCGTTGATGGGTTACTTCACAAGACAGATATGGCGTGGAAACGGATACATCATCCATCTGATGTCGTCTCTGTTGGAGAAGAAATCGAAGTCCAGGTCATCGGTATCAACCAAGAAAATGAGAAAATTTCCTTGGGCTTGAAGCAGAAAACTCCCGATCCATGGACAGACATTGAGGCAAAATATCCGGTTGGCGCCACGGTCCGGGGTGTTGTTGTTAATATCGTCAATTATGGGGCGTTTCTACAACTCGAAGAGGGCGTTGAAGGCTTAATTCATGTCTCTGAGATGGCATGGACCCGCCGTAACGTTGCCCCATCCAGGATCGTCAATAAGGGTGATGAAATTGAAGCCGTTGTCCTGGAAATCTCAAGGGACGACAAACGTATTTCACTTGGGTTGAAGCAGCTGCAACAGAATCCTTGGGAACTTTTGGAAGAGAGATCCCCTGTTGGCAGTAAGATCACCGGGCGTATCCGAAACTTAACGAGTTTTGGGGCGTTTGTTGAAATCGAACCGGGAATTGACGGTTTAATCCATACCTCAGATCTCTCATGGACGAAACGGGGCGTTGCAGCCAATGATGAATTAAAGGAAGGCAGTGAGATTGAGGTAGTCGTATTACAGATTGACGCCGCTGAACGTAGAGTTTCATTGGGACTCAAGCAGACACAGCCCGATCCATGGGCAGAAGTACCCGAAAAATACAAGGTCGGTTCTGTTGTCCGAGGTAAAATTGTCAATCTTACGAGTTTCGGAGCGTTCACCAAGCTTGAGGAAGGTATTGAAGGCTTAATTCACATTTCTGAACTCGCCGACCGACGGATTGAAAAACCAGAAGAAGTGGTTTCTGTAGGCGACGAGTTAGATTTGAAAGTGATTAATCTGTCTTCAAAAGACCGACGGATCGGATTGAGTTTGAAAGCACTCCTTGCTGAACAAGAACGCGCTGTGACATCTGAAGAAGAACAGCCAGCAAGAACGAGATCCGAGCGACCCCCTCGATCACGACGCGAACGGGAACCGAGACGGCAAATGCC
Source organism: Candidatus Poribacteria bacterium (assembly GCA_009839745.1). NCBI lineage: Bacteria > Candidatus Poribacteria > Candidatus Poribacteria bacterium. The sequence goes on along the minus strand of VXPE01000036.1, from coordinate 158,611 downwards.
AGCACGCGAAGAGACTGTCACCACATTAGGGGCATTGCTCAAAGAGGAAATGGGTAAGTCGAACGCGGAGAATCCTGAAAACACTGAAAACGTTGAGAGTGTGGAAAGTTCTGAGGACGTTGAGAACACTGAAAACGTTGAGAGTGTGGAGGGTTCTGAGGACGTTGAGAACACGAAGAACTCTGAGAATTAATGTTTTTCGTATCTTCATCCCAATTAAATCCAAGCTTTTGGAGCAGAGGCGAAAATATAAGGCGAAAAAATCTCGCTACGGCGTGTGTCTACATTTTTAAAATGTAGGGGCGGGTTTTTGCGCGTTCATTTTCGTTATTTCACCTGCCTGGGTGGGCATATTGCCCACCCGTCCTCTCTTGCACGAAAGGTTGGATGAGGCACAAAGCCCTTGCTCCACACGGTGGAGCGAGAGTAAATACGTAGGCTTAGGAGACGTGGAATTGAGCAAGAATTTTCTTTTTACGTCCGAATCCGTCACTGAAGGACACCCGGACAAAATCGCGGACCAGATTTCTGATGCCGTACTTGATACCATATTCACAACCGATCCAATGGCGAGAGTCGCTTGTGAAACCTTGGTTACAACAGGACTTGCCATCATTACTGGTGAAATCACAACTACAGCAAACTACGATGCCCAACAAATCGCACGGAAAGTACTAACTGATATTGGTTATACTGATATTGAATATGGCTTTGATGCCGAACGAAGTGCCGTATTGAGCATCATTGATAAGCAATCACCTGATATAGCAATGGGTGTGAACCCTGGCGGTGCAGGCGATCAAGGATTAATGTTTGGATACGCATGTACCGAAACACCAGAATTGATGCCACTGCCGATTACCCTTGCACATCAATTAACACAGCGTTTGGCTAAAGTTCGCAAAGATCGTACCCTCCCCTTTATCCGTCCCGACGGGAAATCTCAAGTAACAGTAGAATATGTTGACAGTAAACCTAAGGCTGTCACTACAGTTGTCATTTCTTCACAACACGATCCTGACGTGGCGGATAGCGAGCTGCGTGAAGCGATTATTGAAGAGGTTATCAAAGAAATTATCCCTGAAAATCTCCAAAGTCCAGATATTAAATATCATATCAATCCAACCGGACGTTTTGTGACCGGAGGACCCCAAGGTGATGCCGGATTAACCGGACGAAAAATTATCGTTGATACATATGGCGGGATGGGACGGCATGGTGGAGGCGCGCTTTCTGGGAAAGATCCTACCAAAGTAGATCGGAGCGCGGCTTATGCAGCACGACACGTTGCTAAGAACCTCGTTGCCGCAGGGCTCGCAGAACGCTGCGAAATTCAAATTTCCTACGCAATCGGTAGAAAAGACCCTATCTCTGTCATGGTGGATACGTTTGGTACTGGCGATGCAGAGACGCTCACTAAACTTGTCAATGCACACTTTGATTTAACACCCGCGGGCATCATAGAACGGCTGAAATTACGCCAGCCTATTTATCAAAATACTGCCGCCTATGGACATTTCGGACGTGAAGAACCCGGTTTTACTTGGGAAGAAACCGACTCCGTTGAAAAACTTCGGTAAATTGGAAAAATTGAAAATACCCATAAACAAAAAGGATACTAATGAACTACGATATAAAAACAACCGAGCTTGCACCAGCCGGTAAACAACGCATCGCCTGGGCAAACCGGTTCATGCCCGTTTTGGATTCCATCCGGGATCGGTTTCAAAATGAACGACCCTTAGAAGGATTGAGAGTAGCAGCGTGTTTACACGTTACAACTGAAACAGCCAACTTAATGAAAACCCTGAAGGCGGGCGGAGCCGAGGCGGTTGTTTGTGCATCAAATCCACTCAGTACGCAGGACGACGTTGCCGCATCTCTCGTTGTTGATGAGGGAATTGGCGTTTTTGCTATTGACGGAGAGGATATAGAAACCTTTTACAAACACATTGATGCCACTCTTGAGACGCGACCAGCAGTCACCATGGACGATGGGGCTGATCTCGTTTCAAGACTTCATTCTGAAGAAACGAATCCAGCTTTAGTAGAGCAAGTCGTTGCAGGAACAGAAGAAACAACAACCGGCGTTATCCGACTCAAAAGTATGGCAACCGAGGGCGTGTTGAGATATCCGATCATTGCTGTCAACGACGCACGAACAAAGCATTTTTTTGATAACCGATACGGCACCGGACAAAGCACATTAGATGGTATTATCAGAGCGACGAATCTGCTCATTGCTGGAACGACGGTTGTCGTTGCAGGCTATGGGTGGTGTGGTAGAGGCGTTGCGAACCGGGCGCGCGGTTTAGGCGCGAACGTCATTGTAACCGAAGTCGATCCATTAAGAGCATTAGAAGCCGTGATGGACGGATTCCGGGTCATGCCGATGCAGGAGGCAGTCCAGGAAGCGAATTTGGTCATAACGCTTACAGGGGATATTCACGTCTTACGCAAGGAACATTTTGAAGTGATGAAAGATGGCGCGATTATCGCGAATTCCGGTCATTTTGATGTTGAGATTGACATACCGGCGTTAGAGAAATTGAGCGTTGATAAAGGAAGCGCGCGTCCCTATGTAGATGTCTACACCTTCGAAGATGGCAGGAAACTCTATCTTGTTGGTGAAGGCAGATTGGTAAATCTCGCTGCTGCTGAAGGGCATCCGGCAAGTGTCATGGACATGAGTTTCGCGAACCAAGCATTATGTCTTGAGTACATCGCCCAAAATCAGGATAATTTTGAGAATCGTGTATATGATGTCCCTGAATCTATAGATGAAACCGTAGCACAACTCAAGTTGGAAGCCTTCGGTGTTGAAATTGATACACTCACGGCAGAACAGGAAAAATACCTCAACTCGTGGGAAATGGGAACGTAAAAAAGTTGTAAAGTGTATCTAAAGTTGGGAAGTGAACTAAACTTGATTGTGGCATCAACTTCTTCTAAAACTTTAGCACACTTTGAAGGAAGTCCCTATGAAGAAATCAGAGATTTTGGAGGGAGTGATATTACTCCTATCGGCGGTGCTATTGTTACCGATCTGGATGGCATCCTCCCAACAGATGCAACTTCCACCGACCTTGCTAAAAGTGTTGAGTTTCTTGCAGTATCCAGTCATTATTGTGCTGAGTGTTATTTTTATTCGTCGACTGCGACGGGTTATCCGCGCACTACGCGAAAACAAAAATAGACCGGGACCTTTTTAAGAAAAGCGAACGTGCAGCGATGGGCGCGATTTAGAGACCGGCGTGCCTGCAAAACGCGCCTTTACGCAGAAGGAGATGAGAATTTAGAATGGGAGTCTTAGTCGTTGGCACGGTCACCTTAGATACCGTAGAAACACCCAGTAAACGCGTGGAGGATGTCTTGGGCGGTTCCGGGGTCTACGCTGCCGTCGCCGCCAGTTTTTTTGGCAACCCTGTTCGGCTTATTGGAGTCGTCGGGACTGATTTTCCACACGCTTACACAGATTTTCTCGACACCCGAGGCATTGACCTTCAAGGATTAAAACGGGTAAACGGCGGCAAATCCTTCCGATGGGGTGGGCGTTACACCGACGACTTTAACGTGCGCGATACGCTGTTTACGGAATTGAATGTTGTCGGTGATTTTCAGCCCGTTTTGCCTGAAACCTACAAAGAAACCTCCTACCTCTTTTTGGCAAATAACCCGCCCGGTTTACAATTGAGCATTATTGAGCAGGCAACCCAACCGAAACTGATTGTCTGTGACACGATGGACTTCTGGATTAATGAAGAGCGGGAGGCTTTGGAAGCACTCTTAGCGCGGGTGGATATTCTTATCCTGAACGACAGTGAGGCACTTTTATTAACAGGTGAGTCTAATTTGATGCGAGCCGCACAGATAATCCTACGCCGGGGTCCAAAGCGAGTTATCATTAAGAAAGGGGAGCACGGGGCAATCAGTGTGACGGAATCATCTTTTTTCAGTGTGCCAGCGTATCCCCTCACACAGGTGGTTGATCCGACGGGTGCTGGTGATAGTTTTGCTGGGGGTATGATGGGGTATCTCGCCTCTATTGAAGACACGTCCGAAAAAGCGATACGCAGCGCAATGGTATATGGAACCGTTGTTGCCTCTTTTAATATTGAAGGTTTCAGCATCAGCCGACAAAAAGATGTCCAGTTTTCAGAGATTTCATCGCGATACTGTGAACTTCAAGAAGCCGTCCGTTTTTAGTGTAGACTGTGAATCGCTCTGTCATACGCTGCTTCAGCGGATTCCATCACCATTTCTGCGAGGGTTGGATGGGCATGCACCGTCCCTGCTATGTCCATCGCAGTCGCGCCCGTGCGAATCGCGACAGCAGCTTCATGAATAAGGGTTGAAGCATGGGCACCAACGATATGGACGCCAAGGATGTCCCCGCTATCGGCATCAGAAACCGTCTTAACAAACCCGTCTGTCTCGCGGAGTCCTAATGCCTTCCCATTCGCAGCGTATGGAAACCGTCCTATCTTTACTTCGTAACCCTCATCCGTCGCCTCTTTTTCTGTCATACCGACGTGCCCAATCTCAGGTAGCGTAAAAACACACCACGGGATGACCTGATAATCCATCTCGACAGTGTCACCGAGACAGTTTTGTGCTGCTATCTTTCCCTCTGCCGATGCAACGTGTGCCAACAGATACCGGCTCGCCACGTCTCCAACGGCGTAGATACCCGCAACGTTCGTCTGCATTCGAGCGTCTACGACAATTTTCCCGCCCTCTGTCCGAACGCCAACCTTTTCTAAACCTATCCTGTCTGTGTTGTAACGCCTCCCAATCGAGACGAGCATCTTTTGTGCGATCAATTCTTCGCCGGATTCAAGCACTGCTGTGACACCCGCATCCGATTTTTTGACATGAGTCAGTTTCGCACCTGTGTGGATGGTGATACCTTTCCGTTTCATGAAAAGTTGGATATGTCGGATAACTTGAACATCTTCAGTTGCCAAAATTGTAGGGAGGAGTTCCAACACAGTCACGTGGCAACCGAGGGCATTAAAGATGGAAGCGAATTCACAGCCTGAAACGCCGCCACCAACGATCAGTAGGCTTTCGGGGAGTTCTGTGAGATTGAGGATACCTGTTGTCGTCAAGACTTGGTTTTCGTCAATTTCAAAGACAGGTGGTTCTGCAGGTTCAGAACCTGTCGCAATAATAATATTTTTTGCGTCTAATTGTTCGGTTGTTCCGTCAGGTTTGCTGACGACAATCGTATTTCTGTCAATAAGTGTCGCTGTTCCGTTGAAGGTATCAACCCCATTTGCCTTCAGCAGTTGCGCAATGCCTCCTGTAAGTTGCTGGACCACCGAGGTTTTATGGGACAATACTTGAGGATAGTCAATTGTTGCGTCGCCATTGATATTCACACCGAAAAAGGATGCTTCTTGGACCTGTGTTGCTAAGTTAGCAACCGCAAAAAGCGTTTTCGTTGGGATACACCCGCGATTCAGGCAAGTCCCACCCCACTCTCCCTTTTCTATCAGGCAGACGCTGCCGCCACGTTGCGCCGCTTTAATAGCTGCGACGTAACCCCCTGGTCCGCCACCGATAATTCCGACGTTGTATGTAGCCATAACCGCTCCTATTTTAACCCAACTTACCAGTTTGTAGCGTAGGAAACCGTTAGTCTTCTGTGCATCTTCCTGCCGAAAACGGCACGGAATACACCAAGTTTTTCGCAAAAATGACGAGATGTATTTGATTTTATAATGAAGTCCGAAAATAAATGCACACCTCCACCCTCTGGTAGGCGAGATTTTCTAACATCGCCGATGCGAAATGTATAAGTAATTCCGAAATCTACTATAACACGAAAGGTGGAGGGTTGTCAAATTCCGACCTGAATGAACCGCTCAAAGACGATCTGTGTGCCATTGGGCGACCAGTCGGGGCAGCTGACCCTATCTCACCATCCCACACAAAACACAATCTTCGCCTCTATGGAAGTCGTCGCACCGGCGAACAAGAGCAGGAAACTCGCCAAGCAAAAACGGATTGTTCGTGAAAGCACGGTTGTTTTAGAGAGTTCATTGTGTGCCTCCTTCTGCACAGGGAATGCTGTGGGAAACCCGCGGCATCGCTTGTTCCATTAACTGTTGCACCGATTCCATACCACCCTCCATTATAGTCGCCCAGATCGTTGTGTATGTTCGCGCGTGCCCGGGCAACTGCCTGATGCACTGTATACCAATGATAACCTTGTATACGCTCAAATTCAGAACATGATGCAGAGGCGAAAACGCTCTGGTAACCGCCACTGTTGTTGTGGTCACCGGAACTTGGGGGTAAAATTGTGATAGACATGGTTAATACACAGACAATGGTGAAAACACGGGAAAATCTAATAAACATTTTTTCCTCCTGTAACGTTGCTATTTTCAGGACTGTGCTTTTCTAATATCCGTTATCTCGGAGATTCAGAAATTGATACGGGTCAAAACCCGCATCATCAATGTCAATGACTTCTAAGTTTGTTGGGATATTTCCAGTTCTGAAGGCTTCAGAGGTTAATTCTGGACCCTTGTAGCCTCCGATTTGTGAGAAAGAAGAAAGGACACTTCCATCTGGGAGTTCAGTTTCTTTCCACCGGACATAGACGACATCGTCGTAGTGCGGATAGACTTTCCCATCGTAAGTGCTCCCGCCAACGATGCCGCGGTCTCCCTGCTGCCACAATTTGACCAGAACTCTATCTATGAGTTCAATATTTCTTCGAGCTTCATCTGGGAAATCCGAGAGGATGTAGGGCTCCCGGACCCAAATGGGTTCACCGAAATAATCGAAGGGCACTTCTGGGTAAGGTCCATAACCAAAGGGAGAGGCAGGCGTATCTTTGAAGACCTGTTCTTCCTCGGATAGAAAATCGTCGGGTAGGAATGCATCTGACAGATCAATAGGTGCTGCATCGTCACTCGATGATCCATCCGTTTCGTCGGTTTCCATGAGTGTTGCCGCGTGTTCAAAGTCTATCGCGCCTGTATCTACGGTGTCTTGTGTCGTGTACGTCTCATTCTGATTCTCGCGTTGCTGTAACAACGCCTCTGATTGTGCCAGTTCAGCATCCGTAGTGCGTCGGATATGCCAATGATAGAACAAGCTGCTGCCAACAATTAGCACGCAGAAAATGAGTGAGGCGAGAACCACTCGGCTTGAGAGTATATGCTGCAACATGATCTGACCTCCGGATTATTGTTCATCTGAAAATGAGCGTTCAATGTTAGTTGGCACCAATTTGAAAAACTTTCATCTTCCCTTATCTATTAATATAGACATGAACTTGAAAAAGTTAAGGCCCAATTTACGTTTTTTCGCAGAATTTTTAGAAATTTATGCAATTTTCTTGTTTTTTTCATAACGTCTGAAAATTTGTGGAATATGGACGTGATTCTAACTCAATGTTTAGTTTTGGAACGACCCAAAAAAGAAAAAAGGCGATTGTGTTCCAGTCTCCCTGGTATCCACAATCGCCCCTATATGTGTAGTGTGATGATTTCCACGATAGTGTGAACCTCCGAAAATTGTTATTCCGCCAAACCCAGGTGTCGGCCTGCGTTTGTCAGTTTCAGGGTTACCTGTTTCACCAGTTGGCTGACACGCGCTTCAGAGATCGTCAACGCCTCAGCAATCTCGCAATTCTGTTGATTCTCACGAAGGCAAGCGAAGATTTCTCGTTCGCGGGGTGTTAGTATTTTTAGGAGTTTCGGCAACGCAGTCGCAAAACTGATGTCCCGAACGAGTGCCGTCTCAAATTCAGCGTGAGCGTCTGGCACCTCCCACAACCATCCGATGTCCTGATTGCCTTCAGTTTCAGTATCTTCGGATGAATCCCATGTGCCTTCAAAAATAGGATGTTCGCGATGGCTATGGGTGAGTTCCCGTTTTTTCCCATCCGTCAAGGCTCCACAGATACGCGGGCGAATAAAGGTCCCGAAACTCGCGCCACTCTGATGTATTGGATTGAACGCAGGTCCCTTTTCGATGAGGGTTAGGGAAGCGACTTGGAATAAGTCGTCTCGGAGGTCGAAACGTTGCGGGGCAGCGGACGCTATGCACGCCGCACATCGGCGCAAATCTGGTAAGAGCGGTTTTACCATTTCATCAGTAGGACGAAAAAATCCTTGATGTATGTAACGCGGGCATTTTGTGCCTTTGGATTGATGACATCTCAATGTCATGAATTACCCTCCTCTTTGAGAAAAATACGAGTTCTGCATCCATTGAATATTGGTGAGACACCAAATATTCGCTATGATGAATCTATTATACTTTATTTAACGAAAAAAAGCCAAAACTAAAATCAGAAACTTTCACGTTTCAATAAGAGAACTCTCTTGAGTTTTCAGACTTTTCACTTTAGTAGTCAGTCTTCTTGAGTTCGCCCCAGAGCGTACTCAACTTTCCGTGTGGTGAAACGGATAAAGAGCCTTCAGTCCAATCGGGCCACGTCTCATCGCTCGGCTCACGTGTCAAACGTTTCAGACTCCGTGTCTCGAGCCCATAACGATAGAGGTTATAATTTGGGTTCGGTTTATCCTTTAACATCAGTGAGATGAGAAGCGCACGATCATTCTCCATCCAACACGTACTTGTACTCATCCAATTGTTTCCAAGTCTGTCATTAATATCCGTTATTTCCTGTTTCCCGCCGCCGATCCGTTGAATAATGAGTTTCTCGACATCCCCCTTCTCAAACCATTTGGATTCAGAAAAGAGGATACGTTGTCCATCTGCCGACCAGCGAGGGAAGTACCGCAACGTGAGGGGTCCATTGCGTGGTGGATCTCGGAGAACAGGGCGTTGGTTCTGTCCGTCCGCGGACATCACGTAGATGGTTTTCGGGACGATCCCGTTTTCAATGTCAATGAACCGCTCAAAAACGATCTGTGTGCCATCTGGGGACCAGTCGGGTGCTGCCGAATCTGTCTCACCTTCAATACCTGTTATTTGCCTGACAGTGCGCGTCGCTACTTCTATGACGAAGATCTCCCAACTTTCGCTACGCGTACTTGAAAAGGCGATGTGTTGGCCATCTGGTGACCAGGACGGATCTGTATCGAGGACATTGTTATGGGTGAGGCGTTGCGGGTCTGTTCCATCTGCGTTCATGACGAACACTTCCGCCGTGGTTTGGCTCTTCGTTTTGTCCAAGTATTTGGTAAAAGCGATCCGCTTCCCATCGGGTGACCAGCGGGGATACCGGTGTGTCGCCTGCGTGCTGTGCGTGAGCCTGCGTCTGCGGGAGCCGCCATCGTTCATAACGTAAATATCATCATCGACACAAAACACGATCTTCGCCTCTATTGAAGTTAGATCCCCGGCGAGATAGAACAGACAGCACGTAAAGAAAAACCTTATTATTCGTGAAAGAACAGAGGTTTTTAGACAGTTCATTATGTTCCTCCTTCTGTCCGGTGAAAGTTTCATTTTAAATCGTCTGTTTTCAACGCGCCCCAGAGTGTTGTAATTCGGTCGGTCGGTTCAACGGCGTATGCCGTGTTTGTCCAATCGAACTCTGGCACGCCGCCCCCAGGTAGTTTCTCAAAAACCCGTTCTTGGGGGGCCCCGGAAATAGGCACGGCGGTATTCTGAAATGATTGGAAATTCTTAGTGAAAATCGTGTAAATGAGATACTGTCCATCCGGGGACCAGGACAAGCCCCACCAGCCAACCGCGTCCTCTGGAATGTCTTTCACTTTTATGTGTGCCACCGGTTGCAGGCTTGCCAGGGAGAGAATGCTCAGATGGTTTTCGCGAGGGGCGGGCCAAAAAGCGTGAGCGACCGCGATTTTTTGACCATTAGGTGAGAGCGCGGGAACCGTCCCCGTCCTTGAGACCCGTAAACTCTTGCCGGTGAACGGATTCAACAGAAAAACCTCGGAGACGGTGGCATAGGCAATTTCCCTGCCATTTGGTGACCACTCGACGTTAGAGGCAGACACGTGTTTTAACAGGGTTGCTGCGGGAAGGTTGCGTTGGAGTTCACGATGTGGAATGAGATAAATGCCCCGAGCCTCCGGTGGATCTAAGAGTGCCGTGGTAAAGGCGACATCTCCGTTTTTTGAGATAGCGACATCGGAAATCCCATCAAACAAGCCTTTTGTGAGGTTACGTGTTTTTCGACGAGGCTGCGTTCTATCAAAAAGGTGGATGTCCGCGACTATCCCTCTGAAAGAAATGAAGACGAGGAGGGACCCTCCTTTTTGCACGGAAAATTTCCCAATTGCTTCTACGGGGTCTGAAAAAATCTTGTGGGCGGCGCGGGGATCCTCTACGTGTGTCATCCAGAGTTCGTCGAAATGCTCAGGATGTCCAAAGATAACTTCCCCAGTAAGTTCCGCTTGTGTTGTTGCAAATGGAAGCAGCACCGTGAAACAAAGATAGAAACTGATGAAAACGTATTTCATGGTTTCTCCTCTTGTCCTGATGGGATTTTAGCGGGGAGGTCCATTTCCATAGGGAATTCACCTAAGTCAATCATTTTTATCTTGCCTTGCCGTGAAAAGTGGGGTGGTTTGCCAAAATTATAATGGATTTTTATATGGGGCTGGTCGAGTCGCTTGAGGTATCTCAACTCCTTGTCGAGTTCATCAAGTTGCGTTTCTAATGTTTGGATCAGTGCTGGAATTTTCTGGATCCTTTCCGTTTCTGACTCTGTTAGCGAACGTGGATTTGGATTCGTCCACACCCCTGTTGCTTGATAGGAAATATTTGGATCGATTTTCCACACTTTTCCGCCTATTGTCACCTTTACAGCCGCCTTCTTATTATGTTTTTCAAGAAAAAACGAATGAGATGTGGATGAGAGCGAAGTGCCCTCATCCTGTTTACACCCTGGCTGCCAGAAGAGACTCAAGGTGATAATGAAAAGAGTTGCTACGATACGGATGTAATACATTAGATTAGCATCTCCTTGTACGTTGTGTGAACTTTTATCTCGTTCCTGTGATATGGATATAATCCATTAAATACCTGTTACATCACACCTAACACTCACCCGAGTCCCGTCGTGCCCAAATGCTGCAGAGGCCCTCATAGCCTTACCACCAGCTAGATTTGCAGGGATGGTATTGCTATCCGATACGGTCACGGAGTTTACAGGGTGATTCCGCCCCACCATAATGTCATGCCCTTGTCCGACTCTAGCTTTATTGGGAACCTTAACCCAGGCATTGGCTCTTCCATTGAGATTTGTGTCCACAATTTGGCTTGTAGCGTCTGCATAATAATAGGCTACCAGTTGCTGATTCGCGTCTGTGTAAACAGACAGACCTGTATAGATACCAACGTAACCAATCCGATTTCCATTATCATCGTGCATATATCCATTCAGCCAAACGGCTGCTGTTCTATTTTCCACATCTACAAACACATTCTCATATTTCTCTTTAAGATTGTCACTTGCTGAAGGGTCTACCCGGGGTGCTCCGATGGCTTTTGAAAGCATCATACTCGCAAGAACGAATCCACCAATCAGCAGTGCTATCGCGAGTCGGGTTTTGGATTTGATTTTTCGCATTTTCGTTCTCCTTTTTTCACTTGTGGTGCTTGCGTGTAGTCCACAAAGCGGGTTAGCAATTATTACTTATGTAGAGTCGAAGCCAACTCGTTCCTATCTACATTTCGTTTGGAGAAGGTTTTGCCTTCCCTTATCTATTAATATAGACATGAAACTGCAAAAGTTAAGTCCTAATTTGCATTTTTGACAGAATTTTTAGAAATTTTCGTAATTTTTTTCAATTTTTTCCTGAGAATTCCTAAAAATCTGTGAAATATGGACGGAATTCTCCACATTTGACAAAAAACATGGGGTGTGCTACAGTGATATCAGTCTGAAAGTAGGAGAAGATAGATGTTTGATGGGTACTCCCCAAACCAATTTGGACCTGGACGTTCAGCTGTCATCTGCCAACACGGGGCAGTTGCGACGAGTCAACCGCTCGCAGCGCAGGGTGGGTTGCAGATTTTACAGAAGGGTGGAAACGCCGTTGATGCAGCGGTTGCGACTGCCGCAATTCTTAACGTTGTTGAGCCAATGTCAACCGGCATCGGCGGCGATGCCTTTATGCTCGTCTATCAACCCAAAGAGGGGGTAATTCGCGGTTTAAATGCGAGCGGTAGAGCACCTTATGCCGCAGAGCCAGAAGTCTTTACCAAGCAGGGATTGATGAACATTCCTGCTTTTGGGAGTATGTATCCCGTCACTGTCCCTGGGACAATTGACGGATGGGCAACACTCCTCGACGAATGCGGAACAATGTCGCTATCAGAGGTCCTTCAGCCTGCCATCAATTACGCGGAAAAAGGATTTCCTGTCAGTCCACAGATTAGTCTGGCGTGGCAAGAAAGTGCGCAGATGTTGGCGCAGCATCCTGACACAGCACGGACATACCTCCAGAATGGAAAGGCACCGACACCCGGGGAAATCTTTTATCAACCAAACCTTGCACGGACATTTCGGTTGATCGCAGAAGGCGGACGCGATGCCTTCTATCAAGGGGAAATTGCTGACAAAATCGTGAAATTCTCCGATGAAAACGGAGGTTTATTTACGCAACGCGACTTTACTGAACACACGTCAGATTGGGTAGAACCGATTTTTACTAATTATCGAGGCTACGATGTTTATGAAATACCCCCAAATGGACAGGGAATCGCTGCACTCCTCGCACTCAACATCGTTGAAGGATTTGAACTCGAAATGATGGGGCATAACAGTCCTGAACATTTACACCATGCAATTGAGGCAATGAAATTAGGATTTGCAGACCTCTACGAATACGTGACGGATCCGACGTTTGTGGATGTCCCAGTAGACGGACTCTTGTCCAACGATTATACAGAAAGCCAGCGAGAGCGCATCTCACCGGAACGAGCAAACGAGCAGTCAAGCCCAGGTATGCCAATAATGGGAAGCGATACGGTGTATCTCTGTGCGGTTGACAGCGAACGAAATGTCGTCTCTTTTATCAACAGTCTCTTCGCGGGTTTTGGTTCAGGGTTAGTTGCTGGAGACACGGGAATTATGTTACAAAATCGAGGCGCGGGTTTTTCGTTGAGTCCCGACCACGCGAATTGTATTGCGCCACATAAACGCACACTGCATACGATTATCCCTGGCATGATTGCGCAAAACGGAGTGCCCTTAGTCACCTTTGGTGTTATGGGAGGACAGATGCAAGCACAAGGACATTTACAATTCGTATGCAACCTGGTGGATTTCAATATGGACGTGCAAAACGCATTAGACGCACCTCGGTTTCGCGTGATGGATGACTCGCGGATTATGCTGGAGGCAGGCATTCCAATGAATGCACAAGCGGCTTTGGCACAAAAAGGACATCATATCATACCCGGAAACACTTTTTTTGGGGGAGGACAAGCAATTTTCATCAACCCATCCTTCGGCACGCTGATCGCAGGTTCAGATCCAAGACGAGATGGGTGTGCTGTCGGCTATTGAGGCAAGAGGATTTTTTTGACTTTTGGCTTAAATTAGGGTATAATATTAAAGTGAACAGACGGTTTCGGCTCAAAGATTGAGGACTGAACCGAAGCATGTAACCCGCCACGCCAGTCGCGAATCACCTTTGACGCGATCGCGGATCGCTGCTGATTTCAAAGGTGCTCTTGCCTTGGGGCGCGCTACCTCTGGTAGGATATGAGGAGTCAGCATCCGATTTAAGCCTTAAAAACATCCTATCCACCCCTGAAAACGAAATCCGTTTTCTGATTGTTTGTATCCTTCATAAAAAGGAGCAGGGCTAAGACGCGCAAACCTCGCCCCGCAGATTAAATACAAAATGGCGAGGGATGGAAAGCCCGCTCTACAATGCCAATGCAAAAAAATAAAGAAGAATGTATGGAGAGTCAGTTTAGAAATGTATAATGATTTAAAAGAAAAAGATGCCTGCGGCGTTGGTTTTATCGCGAACCGTTTTGGGAATCGAAGCCACGATATTATCAAAATGGCGACACAAGCGGTCACGAATTTGACACATCGAGGCGCAGTAGCGGCTGATGCCAAGACAGGAGATGGCGCAGGCATTTTAACGCAGATTCCGGAGAAAATATTTCAAAAAGAACTTCAGAAACTCGGTGTCCACCTTGATTCGATGGATGATATGGGGGTCGGGATGATTTTCCTGCCCAGGCACGACCGAGATGCACAGGCACAGGGGCGCGCAGTCGTTGAAGAGATATTACAGCAATACGGTATTCCTTTTTTGGGATGGCGTTCCGTTCCTCAGGATTTTTCCGCGCTCGGTGCTAAAGCACTCGAAACGCTACCAGAAATCCAGCAGATATTGGTGGGACGTCCAGAGCAACTCACCGATGATGCTTTTGAACAGCGATTGTATCTGATATGTAAAGAGTTAGAGCATCGTGTTACAGCCGCGGCACTTGATGAATTCCATATCGCCTCTTTTTCACATCGGACGATTGTCTATAAAGGGTTGCTCGTAGCCCCGCAGCTTACCCAGTTTTACACAGATTTAAAAGATCCTGATTTTCAGGCAGCACTTGCCGTTTTCCATCAACGCTACAGCACAAATACCTCGTCCACATGGATGCTTGCCCAGCCTTTTCGGACACTGGCACATAACGGTGAAATCAATACCTTGATGGGCAATCAGAACTGGATGCGGGCGCGCGAAGCCGACTTGCAATCGTCCCTCTGGAACGAGGACATCCAAAAACTCATTCCAATTATCAATCCGGATGGAAGCGATTCCATGAGTTTGGATAACGTGTTAGAGTTATTAACACACTCTGGTCGTGATATCCTACATGCTATGATGTGCCTGATTCCTGAAGCATACGAGCAGATTCCCGATATGCCGGACAAGTTGAAAGCCTGTTACGAGTATCTCTCATGTGTCAGCGAGCCTTGGGACGGACCGGCAGCAGTCGCCTTTACGGATGGCGTTATTGTCGGGGCAAGTTTGGATAGAAACGGACTACGTCCCGCACGCTACAAGGTCACCGAAGACGGCACAGTTGTTATGGGGTCTGAAGTTGGCATTATTGAGCTTGATGACAGTTGTGTGGTGGAAAAGGGACGTTTGGGACCTGGGCAAATGATTGCTGTCGATACAGCCCAAGGAAAATTGCTGAAGAATTTCGACATTAAACACAATGTTGCCAGGCAGAAGCCTTATGCTGAGTGGGTGAAGAAAGGTATCGTAACGCTCCCAGCCGAAAAAAATGGGACGTGTGGCACGACAGATGCTGTCCCTGAAAAATTGTCAACATATCAGAAAGCTTTCGGTTATATGACTGAAGACATAGAGCGCTTTATTAAACCGATGGTGTCGGAAGCGAAGGAAGCAATCGGTTCAATGGGGGATGACACACCGCCTTCTGTGATTTCTCGGCATCCGCGTTTGCTCTACAGCTACTTCAAGCAACGTTTCGCGCAGGTTACGAATCCACCTATTGATTCGCTCCGGGAACGGCTGGTGATGTCTCTGACAACACACCTCGGAAAGCAGTATAGTTTGCTCACAGAAACGCCAGCACACGCTCGACTTATTCGGTTACATTCTCCAATTCTGACGAATACAGATTTGCAAGCATTGCGTGAACTGGATATATCCGATTTTCAGGTGGAGACACTTCCTGCGTGCTTCCCTGTAGCCTCCGGTAAACAAGGTTTGGAAGACGCATTGAAAACACTCTGTCAACGTGCCTCTGCGGCAATGGATGCCGGTATAACACTCCTTGTACTAAGTGACAAAAAAGTGAGTCCTGACCTTGCTCCGATTCCGATGGCACTTGCTATTGGTGCTGTCCACCACCATTTGATTCGGGAAGGAAAGCGAATGCGGGCAAGCCTCATCGCTGAAACTGGAGATGCAAGGGAAGAACACCACTTTGCTGTTCTTCTCGGTTACGGTGCAACTGCAATCAACCCTTACCTCGCTTTCTCAACGATTGTTCAACTTGCTCAGGACGGTGAATTCGCAGAACTTACCCCCTCGGAAGCCGTTGAAACCTATAAAGCAACCGTCGAAAAAGGTATTTTAAAAATTATGGCAAAGATGGGAATTTCGACGGTGTCAAGTTATCACGGTGCCCAAATTTTTGAAGCACTTGGTATCAATTCAACAGTTATTGATAAATGCTTTACAGGAACCACCTCACGCCTCAGTGGCATCGGTTTTGCTGAAATCGCGGCGGAGACACTTCACTTCCACACAAAAGCGTTCTCTGGCAGTGAAGACGACACGTCCTTAGAGGAAGCAGGCTATTTCCGATTTCGTAGAAACGGCGAATTCCATGCCTTTAATCCAACAGTATTTAAGTCACTTCACCGGTTTGTGAAGGGGGGTAAGTCGGAAGACTATGAAAAATACGCTGCTGCTATTGAGAGTGGGGAACCTTCTAGCTTACGAGACCTCCTTGCTTTCAAACCCAGCACCCCTATTCCGATTGAAGAGGTAGAGCCAGTAGAAGATATCGTTCGGCGTTTCACAACCGGTAGTATGTCTTTTGGCGCGTTAAGTCGCGAGACACACGAAACCTTGGCAATCGCGATGAATCGCCTCGGCGCAAAATCAGGGAGTGGGGAAGGCGGTGAAAGCAGTGCACGCTTTAAACCTCAACCCAATGGAGACCTTGCTTCCAGTGCCATTAAACAGGTGGCATCCGGACGGTTCGGTGTGACCCCGACCTACCTCATATCGGCGAAGGAACTGGAAATTAAGATGGCGCAAGGTTCAAAACCTGGAGAAGGTGGACAGATTCCAGGACATAAAGTGACAGCCGAAATCGCTGCGCTTCGGCACTCTGTGCCTGGAGTGCCATTGATCTCACCACCCCCACATCATGACATCTACTCCATTGAGGATTTGGCGCAGCTCATCTACGATCTAAAACAAGCGAACCCGCGGGCAAAGGTAGCAGTAAAACTGGTATCCGAATTTCTCGTTGGAACGATTGCATCAGGCGTGGCAAAGGGCTACGCCGATGTCATACAAATAAGTGGGCATGAAGGAGGCACCGGGGCATCCCCGCTCAGTTCCATTAAGAACGCTGGGACCCCTTGGGAACTCGGACTTGCTGAAACACAGCGAGCACTCGTGACCAATGAATTGCGGGATCGTGTCGTCTTACGGGCTGACGGTGGGATGCGTTCCGGACGCGACATTGTTATTGCGGCAATGTTGGGGGCAGAAGAATATGGATTTGGAACAATAGCGATGGTCGCGACGGGATGTGTAATGGCACGTCAATGCCACTTAAATACATGTCCGGTGGGTGTAGCGACCCAAGATCCAGCACTCCGTGCCAAGTATCCAGGCACTCCCGAAATGGTAGTCAATTTCATGCTCGGTGTCGCGAATGAAGTCCGAGCTATTCTGGCCAACCTCGGGCACCGGAACCTCAACGATATTATCGGACGTCCGGAGTTGCTGCAACCGATCGATCTGGCAGATTACCCAAAAACTGAAACACTGGATTTAAGTGAAATCCTAACCTCTGCCGATCCAACTGGAACGCAGCCGCGTTACCATCTACAAAAACGGAACGATCGGGACGACATTTCTCTTGACGACCGGATTCTGGAGGATGCTAAGGACGCAATCTCGAAGAAAACCTCTATCCAACTCTCTTATTCCATCCGGAATACGCACCGAACGGTGGGGGCAAAGTTGTCCGGTGAAATTGCGGCGCGCTATGGAGACGCTGGCTTACCTGATAGAACGATCCAGTGCGACTTTCAGGGGAGTGCCGGACAAAGTTTCGGTGCTTTCTGTATCAGTGGTGTCCAATTCGTCTTGACAGGCGAAGCGAATGACTATGTAGGTAAAGGCATAGCAGGCGGAGAAATTATTATTAAACCCGCGCCGAATGCACAGTTCCCAACTTATGAAAATACAATCATCGGAAATACTGTGTTGTACGGTGCCACAGGCGGGACCCTTTATGCAGCCGGAAGAGCCGGCGAACGGTTCTGTGTGCGAAATAGCGGGGCAACTGTTGTCATTGAAGGTGTAGGAGATCACGGTTGTGAATACATGACCGCTGGGACAGTCGTAATTCTCGGCGAAACGGGTAGAAACTTTGGAGCCGGAATGACCGGTGGGACTGCCTATGTTCTCGACGAAAAACAACAATTCGAGGGGAAGTATAACTCGGATTGGGTGAAGTTAGAGCGCGTAACCAGTGAAACAGATATTAAGAATCTGATGGCACTTATACAAAATCACGCCGCTTATACCGGCAGTGAACACGCTGAGAAAATCCTTGCCAATTGGGAAGATTTCCTTTCATACTTTTGGAAGGTTGTAACACCGCCACCGCCACCGCCACCAGCCCCTGTCCAACTTAAAAGAAGAGCCGCTGGCCGCAGAGCACGAAAACGCTAAAAAACGCAACTGCAGGATAAGCACCAGAAGTCTACCTGACAGTCTATATAATAAAAAAAGGCAGCCGAAGCTGCCTTTTTTGTTAACTGCATTGCAGTTTTCAGTCCTCTTCCGAGACCGCGAAAGCGATTTCAAGCCCCTCCGTTTTACTGGAGCGTTGTTTCGCTCGTTCCACCACATCAATGACGACACCGTGTTTCGCACGCTTGTCTGCCTTGATAATTAGAGTGCTGATCTGATTTTCATGCGCTGCAATAAAAAGTTCCATATCTTCCAGGGTCAACATCTCTTGGTCATCGATGGAAATCCGTCCGTCACCACTAATGAAGAGATTATACTTCTTCCGTGTGAACTCGTGTTTAGTTGCGGAATCGGGTAAGGTGACAGTGAAAGGCGGAGGAACCCGCATAACAGCAGACACCATGAAGAAAATCAGCAACAAAAAGACACAATCGATCATTGGTGCCATCGGGATGTCATCATCGTCGCCTGTTTTCTTCCGCCGAGACATGTTCAAAGCCATCTGAATTCTCCTTCTATAGAGAGTGGAGTGCTATTATCGTCGCGTCAGATACGTCAATCTCGCGCGACAATAGCGAACCCGATTTTATCTATACCTGCCTGTTTCGCGATATCCATCACTTGCACGATCTGC
Source organism: Candidatus Poribacteria bacterium (assembly GCA_009839745.1). Classification (NCBI taxonomy): domain Bacteria; phylum Candidatus Poribacteria; species Candidatus Poribacteria bacterium. Next base: position 139,567 of record VXPE01000036.1, on the reverse strand, counting down.
TCATGTAGCACTTCTCGTTCGGATTGGATAATGAGCATACTTGTCGCTTCTTCAGGGGCATTGATGAATCGATTGAACATTTCATCAATTTGGACGACCTCATCGTTCAGCACCATCGTGCCTCTGTCCTCACTGGGTTCCGGGTTTGCGATTCGGACAGTCAAACCTTTCGGTTTATCGGGTGAGGGTTTCCCCGGTGGGGGCAACTGTACCCGAAGGCCCGGAATCGGCGAGAAGGTTGTCGATACCATGAAGAAAATCAGGAGCAGGAACACACAATCGATCATAGGTGCCATACTGAGTGTTGGTGGCTTGCGTTCCCGAATCTTGGTCGCAAGTAGACTCAATTTGGCTTCACCAGCTTGTGCTTGCATTTCAAAGTCTCCTTTCTCGTAATGAGACCAGGGCTAAGGCGTAAGGGCCTGGTAGCCTATTAGGAGAGGGCGAGTGAAGTACCCGCCCGTTCCAACGTTCCAAGATTAGGCATCTCCGCCTTCACCAACGATCAACTGGTTCACAATCTCAGTGGAAACCTGAGAGATCTCGACCATGTGTCTGTTGACCCAACTATCAAAGAGCTGGAAGAAAATCAAGCAAGGGATAGCAACTGTCAAGCCAGCAGCGGTTGTGAGAAGTGCCTGTGAGATACCACCCGCGAGCTGCTGCGGGTCACCAGTACCTTCAAGTGCGATTGTGGTAAATGCACTAATCATACCTGTAACTGTTCCGAGCAAACCAAACAGCGGAGACACGACTGCAACAGTACCAAGAACGGGTAGATTTCTTTCAAGTTCAGGGATTTCAAGCAGACTTGCTTCCTCAATAGCTTCCTGAATTTCCTCTTTGGTAATATCGCGTTCCTCAATTTGGGCTTGGCTGTATCGCAGCAATCCTGCTTTAAGAACGTTAGCAAGCGGTCCACCGGCTTCTTCACACGTCGAAACGGCTTCCATAATGTTCTCTTTCCGCAGTGAATCAGCGATACTCGCGATAAACTGTTCGGTTCCAATTCGCGAACGGCTCCGAACGAAGGTGAAAAGTCTTTCAATAATAAAAGTCAGCGCCGTGATTGAACACAGGGCGAGGGGCCAGAAGACGAATCCAAACTTCTGGAAGAAAGTAACGATATTGTCTTTTTTGGTCATCTTCAGTGGGACAAAGTGGTCGCCACCGTTAACAACTGTAACGGGTTTACCAAGCCGATCACCGTATCCTTCCCTATAGATACTGATGAGGTAGCGACCTGCGGGAACACCGGAGCGCTCATAATCACCGTTGGCATCCGTCGTTGCTGCAAATTTCTCGCCACTTTGGGCAACAATCTTGACTTCAACGCCGTCAATTGGGTTCTGTGCTGTGGTTGTATCAACAATTTGGCCCCGGACGGTTCCGCCACTGTCTTGCGCGAAAGCAACACCGGCAGACATACCGATACAAGCGACCAACATTAACACCAAACTTAAACGAGTCATTCGTTCTGATCCTCCTTAGGATAACTTACCAAATACACTGGCAAGTTTTACAAGTCATCTCATAAGATGTTGTCGGAATTCGCCCAACAACTCAATTTTGCTAACACGTGAGCAATTCAAAAAATACAGAAGTTTTTAGGTCGGGTAAGAGCGATCAAAAACCACGCCCACCGTTTAAACACCATTCTCGTTAATAACACCTGAGTGTTTAAGAAGTTACGTCTTATATTCAAACCTTACGGAAAATGGAAAAACAGGTGATATAGCGAGACGCGAAATCGCTGGACACGATTTCGTCGTGTCCAGCGATCCAAACACCATTTAGAAACCCATCATTGCTCGCACAAACGTCGTATTACTCGTCGTGTGGTCAAGCAGGATGGTGGTTCGCCGGTAGCCAGCGAGGATAACAATGTTAAACCCAAGCCATTCACCACGGTTGATTGCCTGGACTTCAAATATCCGAGTTCGCAGGTCCGGTCGGAAAAGGACGGGTACATCCTCATCTTCCGGGAAGTTCGTCAAATATTGTTTGAAGTTATTATCCCGGTTCGTGAATTTCCTATACTGGAAACCACCAAGAATGTTCATTCTTTGCGTGAACTGATAATCAAGCCGGACACCGAGAACATCTTCACGACTTCTACGGTTGAAACGCAAGTATTCGATAGGTTCGGTATCAGTAGGTACAAATTGCCTGGGATTGAGGGCATCCCCAATTTCCTCGGCACCGCGATCGAAAGCGCGGTCCCAAATGTACTTCACCATCGGTGTAAGCGTCAAATCTTCACCGATTCTGTCGATGAAGGGAAGGTCGCCAAGCGGAATCTCGTATCTGGCTTTGAGAATCGTCTGCTGATTACGAATATCCCGTTCCGGATAACGACGTGGCTTCCAGTTACCTTGATCATAGATTAAGCCCGGATCCTCAGGATTCAGGGCGTTAATGCCGTGATCTGGATAGAACGGGAATTCCCGTTTGTCACCAGAGGCTCGAACCTGTTCAAGGGGCACCATGAAGTCTGCGCGTTGATCGGCGTTGAGCGGATCGGCTTCATCGCCTGATCCTTCAATATCTCGGAAGATCGCGCCTTCCTCATCCTGCTCGAATTGTTTTTGGAGCACCACGAGGAACTTCGCTTCAAGCGTGAGATTCGGAACCGCGGTGTAGAGGAACTGTAGCGTTGTCGTATTCACGCGAGCGTTGTAGAAATCCAGCTCATCGGAAATTTGGACAGGTTCCAATTCACCGACACGCAGTGTAATGGTGTAATCTGGAATATCGTCTTGGACTCGGACGAAACGGTTTTGGAAAAGCACGGTTCCGAAATCGGGGATGTCACGTTGATAGGTGACATGTAGATATTTGGAATCGTTCTTCCGGCGGCTTGAAACTTCTCTTTCATTGAGCCACCCAACTTTGACAGAAAGGTTATCAAGGAGGTCATATTCAGCGAAGCCGTGGAATCCTTGCCTGTCTACCCCGTACTCATATTGCGGTTCAAAATCGTCCTCAAGAGAATCAATAGTGCCGTTGTTGTTCAGATCAACAAGGTCGGTAAACACCGGCGGATCGGCATCAAAGATGAGGAAGTCTTCTTGGAAGTCCAAAACACCGTTCTGGTCTCTGTCATCAGCACGTGGCAGGACTCCGTCAAAGTCAATATCATCGGGCCAATCGTCATCATCATCATCATCTTCAATGAGGGCGTAATTAACTTCATCCCACGGATCTCTTTCAGCCTGAGATTCAGGGGTTCGTTCCAGCGAGTAGGGCTGGTCTCTGTCGGTGTTGGCACCGAAGTTGAGATAGGTTGTGGTGTAACCGGGATCAATGTGGTAGTAGACACCTTCAAGGTATAACTTTCCAAAGCGAGATTTGAGTTGGACGAACCAGGCGGTTTCTCTGCCCATTTCTCCGTCGCCGCTCTCGTCGGTTCCGTCACCACCCAACCTGGCTTCAAACCGCTCACCTTGTGTCTCTGAATAGGTCGGCACACCGTTCCGATCTAAGGGCAAGCCTGTTTCCGGGGAGATGGAGATACCGGTTTCTTCCTCGCCATCCTCGCCTATAATCGTGGGTGTAAGTCTACTAAATCCGGTCTGATCTTTAGGGATCGTCGGATACTGCTTATATTTACCGTTGATCGAGTAGTGTGCACGAACGAAAACGTTGCCGACAGTGCCTTCTAAATCCAGTCCGTAGAGAAGTGCCGCACGTGCCGCGCCGTAACGATAACGAATTTTACGCGGTCTGCCGTCACCTGTCCAGCTATCTGGGTTATCGTAACGAGCAGCCCGGTTCTGCGTGTAATCCGAGTCCTGTCCATAGTTACCGGGTGCCTGAATCACATCGCGGTATGGCATTTCAATGTGACCATCCTCGGTTTTAATCCATTCTTCAACGAACGGATCCGCACCTTCAGCCGCCTTGTTCGCATCACTGAATCCGATAACGGCGATATTATAATCACCCGCGACGACCATGTCAAAAACGACTGATTGAACAGTGCGTGGATCAATGTCATGGTCGGCAAAGACGAGATCGTACTTCATTTTATGGAAGCCGTCCACAATTGCCCAATCCCCAGATGTCCGAATCTCAGACGGAAGTCCGCCGACGTCGATCGGAGTAACATCATTCGAGAAGATGTCAATCTTTTGCGTTTGTGCGGGTTGTGCTTTCGGTTCAACACCATCTTCAACTTCTTCGGGTGTTAAGTCTTCCAACTCTTGCGTGATGACGGTCGCTGTCATCTGCTTGAAAGCCGCACCGACACCCCCTTGAATATAATCGCTGTGTTGGTCCTTATCAAAGGCACGGTATTGGGGGTAGTCGCTCTGAAGTGCCGCAACATCATAATTATCTTCAGGCGAATCATCGCGGAAAACAACTGTGATTGTCTCTGGCGGTGTATTTGCTACCGTACCCATAATCGGGTTTTCAACGCGTTCGGGATGCTCTTTATGAAGGTTGACATAAGTAAACCCAACTCGGAAAATGTCGCCCAAAAGCCCTTGGGCTCGGAAACCCATGAGGCGTGCGTTTTCAATATGCCGAACGCCAGCATCTTCATTTAAACCGTTCCGACGTCCGAGCGTCGGTGCAAGGTTCGCCGCTGCGTCTGTCAACTGAACTGGGTTTGAAATACGTGAGTTAATCAGCGTGAAAAGGTGCCGTTCTTGGGCAAAAGAAATATCCCAACGAAGTCCATCAAACTCTGTTTTGTAGAGGATGTAGCGGTTCGGGAACAGTGTAGAGGGCTTAAAACGCATGCTATCGCCAATAGCGAACTCGGTATATCTACCACGGAAACTGTCTTCTGTCAAGACGGTTCTATCCAGCTGCGCTGAGAATCTTTCACTATCCAACTGACCGGTCCGACCAACAATCAATGTACCAGCTTGGTCAAACTCTTTCTCCTCAATATAGTTATAGACCTCGTTACCCTCAAGCAGCTCTTTTCCAAACAGGTCATAGAAGAACTGTGGTTCTTCTTCCAGCTGGAACCGTGCTGAAAATTTAGAACTCCCCTCAATTGTTGGCAATAGGGGCTCTTGTGGACCAAGGCTCTGTGCACCACAACCGTAAAGCACAAAAGCACTCAGGATACAGGTCGCTACAAGTAAAACATCAAATGATTGTTTTAGCCTGTTCATTACTTTGTTTTTCCTCCTTGGAAATAATGAATCGGATGTTTGGGCGACGGAACCGCGATGTGAGTTTTCTCGTTTCGCTGTCCCTACCTCGGTTTCCGACAAAAAACCTTAAAAATGGATGAGAACCGCTTTATTATAATGTAAACGAAAAGCCCAAAATCTCGTTAATAAAACCAACATTACTTCAACTTTGTTCTTTTTCGTTACTGCCACGTGGGTATCCAAAAATTGCGAACACCGAACGAAGCATGTAAAAAGCAAATCTCCTTCCAACGAATTAAGGGTTCGTTTTGCGGGAATTCTCAATAAACAGGTGATAAAATACCCACAAAACTGTTCTTAGCATTTTAAAATAGCACTGATTCAAATTTCTGTCAAGTTTTTAACAGAAAAAACGCATGCATTGGGGTGGTAATTTCACATAATCATACCACAAACATCATATTTTTCAAGTTTAATTATATCAGCACCATCTTATTTTCGGTTTTTCGCCCATTTTAAGGATGGATCGCGGGTTACACATCACTCCTGCATACACCCAAGTAATTATCCCACAGAACACTGCGCTGGATAGAGCATCCTTAATATGAGGATCGGTTTGATAACTACCGCCTCCTGAAAACGTCCGAAGACAATAGCAAATGAGTAATAAGTTGTGTTGGCATAGGACCCGAAAAAAATATTAGTGAGTCCTCGTATAAATTTTGTAAATATCCTCACAATGGCAGCGAACACGTCATGCACCGCTGCACATTAGGCGTATTATAATTATACTACATTTTAAGAAAAATTGACATTTTTTTTTCAAACTGATGTTAATACAAGTGCCTGACCCCGAAAATTCGGCTGTAAACTTTGAACTTAAGACACCGAGTCTTTTGGATGTTCAGGACTTTTATTGAAATATTCCGTAAACAAGGCAATCGTAACACCTAAGGACAAACCGGCGATTCCCGCGATGACCAAGATAAATCTCAGTTGGGGACTCACCGGAATTTTTCTCGGTACCGCACGGTCAATGATTTCAATACCCCCTAACTGGTTGCGAGCCGTATTTAACTTGGATTCAGCATATAATATTTCAACTTCAAGAGACCGTTTCGCAATCTCTTCAGCGAGTTCATTGGTTTTCTGAATCTTAGCTCCCATCTGCGTGAGAATTATCTGGTTTTCTGGAATCTGTTCCAGCATTTGCGTCAATTCAGTTTCCAATGTCTGAAGTTCCTGCTTCAGGTGTTCAGCAGCGTGTTCATAACGCGGGACACTCGGAACAAAGGTCAACAACTGATTCTTTATATAAGTATGATGGACAGAGGTGCCGGACGTAACGGTGGTAGCTGTGGGGGAGGTTTGAGCGTTTTTTTTGCGGATTTCCGCAATTTGAGCATCGAGACCCTTCAATTCTGAGGCAGTCTGACCTACCTTTTCTGCATCCCCAACACGTTGGGATTCAAGGTTGAAAAGTTTCTCTTGCTGAAAAAGCCAAACGGGATCGTAGGAGGTCGTCTCTGACAGCTGCGTCTGCTCGGGTAAAAGTTTTAGTTGTTCCTGTAGATATGAAATGTGAACACGCGTCGCATGCAGCTGCTGCTGGTTCGTTTGAAGTCTTTCCCGGATACTGGCATGTCGTTCAAGCAGATTCGTAAGCGTCGGAACCCATGTTTCTGGGCTTCCATTCTGGCGAGCAAATCGGAGGAGAACGTCTAAATCTTTCTCGATTTCGATCTGAATTTCTCGTCGTTTACTTTCAAGAAATTCCATCCGTCTTTTAAGTTTTGTTTCTTCATCTCCACGCCTCAATGTTTTCATGTCCTCTACGAGTTGGTTAACAAGGAGCGCAGCATTGCGTTCCCCACCCTCCGCCTCGGTCAAAGCAATCGAAAGATTGATATAGTCGGAGTCCGGATTCAGCTGCGCCTGCAGCATCCGTTTGAGTTTACCTACCGGCGGAAGGAGAGAAGCCCCTTCAACATCGCCATTCTCTTCCAGGTTTTCGATTGCCGTTTTTAGCATTGATTCTGTGGAAAATCGAGCACTGATTGTCTCCATTTCCCGCCGATCAACACCGCCAGAGAGGACGCTTTGAAACAGATTCGTTGAAGGCAAGGCGGACGTTGTATTGGGTTGGACAAGTAACATTAAAGTGGAGGCGGCATACGTTTTAGGCAAACGGAGTGAAACAATCAGGGCGGTTCCTAATACCAACAAGACGCTCAGACAAAGTGTGAAATCATGCTTTCGAATGAGGTGAAGATAATCTCGGAGATGTTCCTCCTGCTGCGGCATGAACCTGCGGTATCCCTGCCCAAGGTTTGGGCTGGAAATTGCCCCTCCTATTCTCAAACCTATAGATTGTTGGCAATACGAATTTCTTCTTCGTTAAAGGCTTCGTCATGCCATTCAACTATACGCCATTCATTGTTTCGCTTTTCAAAGATAAAAAGGTTATCACCTTCAGCATATACACCACTAAATCCACCCTCAAGCGAATGACCATCGGATATGAAAAGTTGGATTCTATAGTGATTCCGGACTTCCGCTTGGTTGCCATCCTGATTCATAGTAATCTCTGGTGGAACAGAGAGTTCTATCTCAATATCCTGAAACTTCTCAAAGACCCGAGTCGCGGCATCCCGTTCCTGTCGAATGTCATCAAACTCTAAATCATCTGTTTTGTCCCCGTCTGTTCCCATATCAGAGACATACAGGAAACCCTCTTCCCAAAAAGTGGTAATGTAAGAGTTGACATCTTCCGTTTCGTAACCTTGCCGCCATTGATCTAAGATTTTATTGATTTGAAGGAGTTCTTCAGGCGGCACCTGACCGACCTTGTCAGCGTCCCCACACCCCATAAAACCTATGAGTAAGATGAGTACGCCAATCCCTTTGGCAAAAATCCTGAACATAGTTAAGTACCCTCCTTAATTTTAAAAGGTTTTAACAATACCCAAATAAAGACGTGATGGGGTTGCCCCGACCTCAATCCCCAATTTTTCAATATCCTGTGCATCCTGCTCAATAGATTGAATTAATGTAGTCGCATTGTAAAAATTGGCACCAACATAAGAATCGATAAGACTGTAAACCCAGATACCGATACCCGTATACATAAAAAACGTCCGCAGTTTGTAACGTTGATTCGCAAATTCATACTTCGCAAACACACCTTGATCGTCATTAGGGTACAAACTGGCGTACTCGGCGTAGGCATTGTAACGATTCATAAAGGATTGCTGCGCCAACAAGGCACCGACAACAGAACCGCTTATTCCAAGAACAGTGAGGCTACCGCGGATGTAACCACGGCTATAAAATTGTCCCCATCCCGGGAGTATGGCAGAGCGTATCATAGCCCCAATCGGTGAAACGAGTTCCTCCTCTTCCACCACTTCAGGGGATTGTTGTTCGGTGTATGAACCGTTTTCAGCTTCCTGTGCGAAACTGGCGTGGAGGCTCAACAACAGTAGGGATGTAATTAGCAAAAATCGCATCTGAATATGAAGGCTTTACGCACCTAAAAAGCCGCGCAAAGCCTGTGATACCTCTAATAAACGTATTAACGTCTCCGTTTCGTCCGTTCCGTTGTCCGACTCCGGTTGTCATCGTCATCATTTCTATTGCTGGAGCTACTACGCGATGAGCTCGAACTTGATGTTGTCGGGCGGGTCCGAGACTTTGTGGAAGAAGAAGATGAACGGCTTACACTTGAACGTGAGCGCGTCGAACTCGAACTTGATGTCGAACTTGAACGACTGATACGAGACCTCTCAGTTGAACGGCTTACACTTGAACGTGAGCGCGTCGAACTTGAACTTGACGTTGAACTCCTATACTTTGAACGCGAATCATTACTCGTCCCAGATGAGAATGACCGGGTTGAAGAAGAGGTCGAACGTCTATAAAGCGGTGTCGTTCGCTGCCTCTCTACGGAACTTCTATAGCTGCTCACACCCTGTGCTGTTCCACCCGTATAACGTCGCTGCTTGCTAAGTGCACCAGAGTATGTGCTTCGCCGGACACTGCTCCGCTGGAGTGTTGGGGCAGAGGCACGCGAGCGCTGTTTCTCCAAAATAATTGATTGGCGCGCCATCCGTTCCGTTGTCGCGGGTGTCTGCCTCCGATGGTTTTCAAGCGTGGTGCGGATGTTTCTCCTAACTGTTGTCCGCTCACCTTGACGACTGGTCGCAGTCAATCGGCTACGACTGTACTGCCGACGCGCTGTTTCATGCTCTGCACTCCACCGATTTAAACGCGTCCGTCGCTGATAGACCTTCGGTGTTCCACGATAGCGACCATAGTGACCATGGTAAGAACCATAATACGGTGAATAACCGCGGTAGTACGCACCTGAATGATACCTACGGTAACGTCCAAGATACCCACCATAATACGAACGGATTGAGAGATAGTGGTGATCGTAGATCGGATAGCTCCATCGGAGATAGTAGTCGTAGTCCGTCGCGTAATAGATGGGACCATCGTAAAAATAGAGGTAGGTGTAACGGTGCCACGGACGCCAACGATAGGTCGGTGTATACCGCTGAATCACTTTAACCTTCGGTTGTCTCCGATACGTAGATACTTCAAGATGCTCTACGTCAACCTGTTCGCCACCCTCTGCGACGATATGCAGTTCCATCCAGCCATTTTTGACGTGACCCGCCGCAGGAATCTTAATTAATTCAGAACGATTTTTTGCGCGTAGGACGAAGGTGTCCCCGTAGCGTGTCTCTTTAGCATTCTCGTCATGATAGCCGCGACGCGTCGCCTCGCGTTGGATATTACGAATCCAAACGCGTCCGGCGATCGGTTCTTCGTAGTCTTCAATCTCCAGGCGATGGGGTTCCCCTCGATACCGCACCAAAATTTCAATATACTGTGTCCCTGTTGGGATTTCAAAGAGGTATACCGCACTGGCGATCGCGAATTCATAATTATTTGCGTTCTCGGCAGCGTTTGCCCAAGCCGTGAGTCGAACGCCATCTTCAAAACGCGGACTCGCAGTAATTGTTGCATTCCCACGTTCTATCCATTCATCGACATCATTTGCAACGCGGTGCTCTCGACTCAATCGATCCGCGTAATAATCGTAATCCGCAACGGCAGGCACTAACAACCCAGCAATTGCAAAGCAACTGATGAGGCAGACTGCGCTTAAAATAGAAATACGGGTCTTCATGAGAATCCTCCTCCTATGTTCATGTCCTTGATTTGGCATTGTCAATAGGCTTCTACTACCCACCGAGTGCGGTGACGCGTGAGTATCTAAAGTTAGGCGATCTTAATCAAATTGTCATAAAAATGATACAATTTTCCTTAAGAATTGTCAAGCGTTAATCAACGTCTTCTCAATTTTTAGGTATCAGTTCAATACCTCTTTTTTTCGCCTGCTCACGGGCAAGTGGTGTGATAATCGCTGGGTTTGAATAAACTAATTCTCGCACATTCGCATCCAGATTTAAAATAGTCGTTGCGCTAATTAAAGTTTTTTCCACAGCAACACGCGAACCACTCACGCTCTCTACGACCGACTCGGCGATTTGGGTCGTTGGTACCAATTGAACGCCTAATTCGGACAAAGCGTTTACATAATCGTCTTCAAGTCTACTGAAAATAGTACCTATTTTTACGGAAACTTCATTCTGATGAAGTGCGTCAGCGGCTGCGATAACCTTTTTCCCCTTAGAGAGGGCTTCAAACACCAGATAGGTACACGGCGTGTCCACTAACCTTAACGCAAGTTTCGCAGCCATCGGATATGAGAAGACAGGGAGCACAATTTGTGGATACGTTTCCGCAAAAGTTATTATATCGCTGAGAGCATTCTCTTGCAAAACGTTATCTTCACCAAATGCGGCATAAATCGGTTCGAGGTTTGCAACTTTGGTTGCAAGATCGGACAGAATTATTGTAATTTCCCATCCATGTTGTTGGCACGTCTGAAGTTGCTGGATGGGTTCATCCAACGCAAGCTGTGTTGCGCTAAAAATAGCGAGCAGTCGTTTTTCGTGTGTGGTTTGCGTAGAGCCTGATGTTTGCTCTTGCAGGACCCTCTCCACAATTCTCCGAATCTGGTCAATCAGCTCCTGATTCATACTGCCTCAAAATATTGGGAATTCTATACGCCTCAACCGACATCGCGCACGATTTCAACGGGTTCACCGCCTTTTAAACCTGCTGCATTGGCATCGTCGGTATCTAAGTGCATCTGAAGTACATAATCTTCATGAATTTTGGGACGGACGTTTTCAAAGGTTAGCGCACGCTCGCCACGGAAATGCACTTTTAAAAGGTCGTTCTCGTGAATCCCGAGTGCGTTCGCATCTCCGGGGGTCATATGGATGTGCCGCGTCGCACAAATTGCCCCTTCCTCCAAATAAATGCTTCCTGCGGGACCAATGAGGGTAATCGGATCGGCACCGGCAAGGTCCCCTGAGTCTCGAATAGGCGGATTTAATCCGAGCCGGATTGCTTCCGTTTGAGCAACTTCAACTTGGGAGTAATCTCGCACGGGACCAAGAATCCGAACCGCTTCAATAGCACGCATCCGTTTCCCAACGATCGTTAGCGTCTCATTGGCGGCGAAAGCTTCGGGTTGATAGAGGGGAGCGTAGACAGTCAGTTGGTGTCCAGCACCGTATAGAATCTCAAGATGCTCCTGCGTTACATGGGCATGTCGTGCTGAAACGCCAACCGGAATTTGCTGCTGTTGTGCGACGACATCACAAGCACGGTTGCCTGCATCGCAGGTCCGCAAAGCGCAACCGCTACAGGCTTGGTCTGTCGTGAGTCTATTAACAACACGCTGGGTAATCAACTCAACAAGGGCACGGTCTGGCATCTATGTTCTGCCTTCTTGGTTAGGATATACTGAACGCCATAGAACAAGGCACGTCCAATGAATCCGCGAACTCCCAAATTTAAGATTTTGGCAACATAGTTTCGACTTCAGCGTGCGGTCGTGGAATCACATGAACTGAAACTACTTCACCGACGCGCGCCGCAGCCTCGGCCCCAACATCCGTTGCAGCTTTCACAGCACCAACATCACCACGAACCATGACAGTCACGTAGCCAGCACCAATTTGCTGATAACCAATAAGATGAACATTTGCCGCTTTCACCATAGCATCGGCAGCTTCAATGCTCCCAACTAAGCCTCTCGTTTCAACTAAACCCAATGCCTCTCCGGTCATATTAATTCTAATCGCCTCCTATTGGAAATTAATTCAAGAATAAAATCAAGTTTCAACGTGTGAGTCGGACAGTCGCAGTTATTTTCTGATCGCGAATCCGCGGGCAAAAAAAGGGAAGATCAGGCAGAATGCTAAAATTTCACCCTGACTCCACCCTTATAGTATATCACAATTTCTTACTTTTTTCAAGAAAAAACTAAAAATGCGTTCATACGTTTCTTGGACATCTATCTCTGCCTTATCGACTTCGCCTAATTTTTGGTGCGCGAAGGCACGCCAGAGGTAAACTTGTGTCAGCGCGTTCGGTTCACCCTGCCATGTGCGAATTGTTTCGGTGAAAAGGTCTACAGCGTTCCTATAATCAGCGTTTGCCGATACCTGTTCTCCCAAGCGGGCATGCACCTGCGCTCGATGGATATACGCACCCGAGAAACGCTGTTCCAAACCGATAGCCTGATTCAAATCTGCCAAGGCGAGTCTTAAACGATCTTCGTCACTTTCGGTGGAAAGCCGTAGATAGGCATTACCACGGGCGTAGTAAGCCGCTGCACTCGGTTGCCGTTTAATGACAGTGTTGTAGTCGGCGAACGCGCCCGCAATAGTTCCCTGTTCAAAATAGGTATGTGCCCGCCTTTGCATAACACGGGCGTTCCACCTTTTTTTTAGTGAGGCTGAGTAATCTGTAATAGCCTGTTGCATGTCGCCTAACGCTCGATACGCATCGCCACGACTTGCGAACGCATCGGCGTGATACCGATTCAGGTCTAACGTTCGGGTGTAATCCGAGATGGCTGCTTTATACTGTCCCGCACGATAATATGCCAGTCCGCGTTTCACGTAAGCTTCAGCATATTTAGGTTCCGTCTCAATAGCGCGTGTGAACGCCGCTATTGCGTGTGGAATCTTCCAGGTCCGCAACGATGCTGTCCCCTCCCGCACCTCTGCTTGCGCCTGTGGGTTTGCACCCTTTATTGCATCCCATGTTACAAAACGGGCGGCGAGAATAATCGTAAGGATCAACACTGGAATCATGATATAAAGGAGTGGTCGCATGGTGAGTGTCTTTCTGACGAAAATATCCGTTCAGTCAGATTTTGGCTTTCGGGTGCCGCTATAGAGGTGATGGATATTTTTACCTAACTTCAGCACATCTACAGACGGATACGTCTCTGCTAAATCAATTTCAATATACGCAGGAATTCCGGGTCGACCGCTGTAGCCTGTGGAAAAAATGAGTTGGCTTTCACCGAACGTCGCGATACCATCTCTGACATTCCGCCTTGGAAAATAGTGGATCGGGGTGTGCCCGACAACAAGGATATTCCCATGGATGGCTTCAAGGAAATTTTTAATGTGCGTCAAGGTGTATCCACCACTATAAGTAATCTCTGGACGATGCCAAAGGAGTTCCTCAAGGGTTTTGGGGTTCGGATTTATCAGATCAGCAAGGTTTGTGACAAAACGCGCGGGACCCGCATGGATACCAACGAAGCCGTTTTTGCCGACGACCACCGTCGGGAGATTCATCAGAAATTCGTAGTGTGCGTCCGTCATTCTTTCGATAAAATTGAACTGCTCATAGTAGGTGCCGAGAGGACTTTCGTATAAAGTGCGAATAAAATGTTTCCGATTCTCTACTGTCATCCCTTGTCTTTTGAGCATTGCGTAAGCATCTGCAGCAGCGAATTCGTGATTTCCTCGAAGATAGATAATCCTTTTACCCTTATCGCCGAGTTGTCTATGGAGTTCCATAACCCGGTCAATGATAAGTGTATCCCCATACGGGGGGTGTCTCGGTTCATCGGGCTTATAATCAACCGCATCACCGAGTATCAATCCGTAAACATCTTCATCCGCTTGAATGCGTTCCACCAGTCTCGTGAGTTGGAGCCATTGGTTAAAATCGTCCCAATGCGCATGTAGATCGGAAACAATATAGAGAGTGCCGTGATCCGGGAGAACAACGATGTGTCCATCGCGCGTCAGTTGGTTAGGATACTGCGCGAGGCGTTTGGGTTGAGCGGTCGCAACGGAAGTGAAACAGATAAAGCAGAGTGTGAGGGCAATAAGTGAAATGTTCATAATAGCATAGTCCGTAATCTCCAAACCCGCCCGACCGAACCGCAAGGTAAAATTAAAAAGTAAAATTAAAATCTAAAGAATGGGTCTATGGTGTCTTCTTGCTGCGCGAGTCTATTCAAGTGCCGGCGTCTCCGATGCCAGCAGACGAGATAACCGATAAGGCCAAGTCCACCGAACCCCCCCCACAGGACATAGGAATTAGAAAACAGAGATGCCCAGTGATAACGTTCCGTCAACGATTCACGCCAAAGCATATCATAAGTGGCAAGATCCCATCCAACGACAGTTTCAAAAGCAGTGTTAAAATTGCTGCCAGCGTGGAGTTCCTCGATGAGCGAAAACAGCACATCCCGCCCTTTGACTTCGACCAACCAACGGACGGTATCCTGACTTTCAGCATACGCCAAATCCGCCCCGGCTTGCGTTCGTGGAAAACCCCGCTCCAGTTCTTGAAGCGGTATAATAGATTTTGAAAAAATATGTTTTAGCAATGTTTCGTGGCGACTCGGCACCCACTCCTCAGCGAAATAAATTGCGATACCTTCTATGAACCAGAGTGGGATTTCCTTGACGGCTCTGCGGGTACACTGTCCGAAAAGAACATGTGCAATCTCGTGACGCAAAACTTGCACCAACTGTAACTTCGCAAGGGCAATATGCTTCGGGTTTTGGATAACGATACGCCGACTCAATGGAAAGGCGCATCCAACCGCCCAATCCTGAATCGGCGCGTGAACCGAATTTTGAAACTCCTTTTGTGTGTCGCAGACCCAGATGTCAATCATTCCCGGTGCCATGCGGCTGGTCAACTGCGGCAATTCAGCGTAAAAATCCTCCGCAACCTGAAGAATTGACACTGGATCCGCTGTCCCCTTTTGGTAGTAGACTCGGAAGTGCGAACTCTCCACGGATTGCCACGTAGCAGCGAACGAAAGCATAGGAACCAGCAATAAGATAAAAACAACCTGCTTTGTCTTCAGCCGTTTTGAAAAACGTGCCTTAATAGAGGTGCGCGACATAACTGCCATAGCCATTGTAAATCTTCGTTGGGTGTCTTTCGTTCGTGCCAATCATCCGTTCGCGGGCTTGCGACCAGCGAGGATGCGGCACATTGGGGTTGACATTTGCGTCAAAGTCATATTCCCTCGGGGCGAGCGTATTCCAAAAAGTCCGCGGCTTCTGATCAGTCAACTCAATACTCACAATGGATTTGATACTTTTAAATCCATATTTCCAAGGCACGATCAGCCGAATGGGTGCACCGTGCTGCGGCGGCATGATATGCCCATAGATGCCGACAGTGAGTAGCGTCAAATCGTTCATTGCCTCGGCGAGCGTTAATCCTTCAAAGTAGGGCCACGGCATACGGAGATCATTTTGTTCCGGTGCCATGTCGGCATCCAAAAATGTGAGCATCCGAACGTATTTGGCTTCAGCCTTCGGTTGAACTTTGTCAAGCAGTGCTTTCATTGGAAAGCCGATCCAAGGCACCACCATCGCCCAGGCTTCAACACACCGGAATCGGTAGATACGCTCTTCAAGCGGCATCTGCTTGATTAAATCGTCCACATCCAGGGTCATCGGCTTTTCGACCAATCCCGATATTTCAACTTCCCAAGGGCGTGTTCTGAATTTATCCACCTTCTTCCAAACAATGTCTTTTCTATTGGTAAATTCATAGTAATTGTTGTAAGTAGCAGCAATAATTTCATCGGTTATTTGTCGAGTTACAGTGAAGTTCGCATTATTTTCAGCATCAAGTTTTTGCGCACGGAAAGGTTCTAACTGCTTTTCGACCCCTTTATTCTGGGCGCACGCATTTGAACTCGAAAAGAGCAACGCACCCGCGCCTGCTATCCCCAAGTCTTTGATGAATTTTCTGCGATTCGTATAATCCGACTCAGATGTCGCTTGATTTTCAGGGATCTCCCATCCCTTCGGAATTTTAATATACGCCATAATATTTTCCTCCGTGTCTGAGAATTTGTTACAGGTTTTTTCAGGATACGGGATATAGATAGTATAGCGGTTTTTGGGCTTTTTTTCAAGAGAAATTAAAAAAACGTAGACCCGATCACGAACCATCTCTGAATTTTTACCTGGACTTTGCTGTTCTATGCGGGTTGCAAATCCCACAAGGGTCATAATTCTTTTCGGCTTCATCGAAATAAATCGCAAATTTTTCCACACCGCGCTCCACCAAGAACTCGCAAGCGTAGGTATGATATTTTTTGCCTGTCCGCGTGATATAAACAATTGGCTCTGGCGGATCCGGCCACAGCAACAAAAGTGACGCGAAGCTAACAACAAACAAAACACCTAAAAACAGGGCAGTCCGTTTCCACCAGTGCGAAGTTCTATGCTTTGCTTGTGCGTCTGTGGTTAAAGCCGCTGCCGATACAGGTTCCCAATTCTCAATGCCCCATTCAAAATTTTCCCTATTGATTTCAGCAAACCAATTGTTGTATTTATTCTCGCAGAACTCCCAATGCCGGGGATCCGTGCCAACAGCGAGCACCCCATACCGCGTGTTTGTAGCACTCATATAACTTTTCAACTGTGCTCTTGCTCGTGCTCGTAGGATGGGGAGCGGTAATATCTTGCACTCCGCCTGCGAACCGGCGGCACCTGTCACTTGAACGAGAATCGCTTTGCGCTCCATGTTATCTGGTGTGTTAAAGAACACCCCGAACCCGTCAATCCCATCATCGCCAACTTTTTGTGGGTTGGATGCCAAGCCGTCTATGAGTGAGATCGTCCAGTCTTGGAACTTGAATGGAGCAGTTCTGGCGAGCTGACGGGCAGTGTCCATATCAACAGGCACACCTTGGCTTGGAAGCTGCGTTATACCGTTGGGTGCGAGGCGGTAGCGGTTTATCAAACGGAGTGCGAAGGGGAGGATGTCTATACCGATCACATCCCTTCCGTTTTTCGCGGCAGCTTCTATCGTCGTGCCACACCCCGCGAACAGGTCCAGCACGAGATCGCCGGGATTAGATGAGGCTTTGATGATGCGTTCGTAAAGTGTGAGCGGCTTTTGGGTAGGGTAGCCGAGACGTTCGCTAATCCTTGAAAACTTTGTTGTATTTCTCGTTGGAGTTGAACGGCGGGTCAAGGCAGATCAGGTCGATACACCTGTCCTCAAAGTCCGCCATAATATCAAGGCAATCGCCGTAATAGAGCGTGTTGGGTGCAAATCGAATGTTCATAGTCCTCTGGCAGGCTGCAACATGAGAGAAAGGCATACCCTTTTCTCTAAATATAAGAAAATGACAGGACTATAGGGGTGAGCGCGCGGAGAGGCGCGTCGAGAGGGAATAGAAAGGTATTCGGAAACCACCTTCCCTATAGGGTGCTGGTTTCCATTAATCTCACATGCAAAGGGTATGTTGTGATATAATAGAAACCAGCGCTGTCATACCAGTACTATGGCAGTGCTAAAGCGTCGGAGATATTTGCGGTATCTCCGGCGCGCCTAATGAATTAGGCAGCTGCCCTAACGTGAACAACTCTTTATTAGCAAAGATGCTTTCAAAGCCTTGCGTTCACGTCAAATATATTATAGCAAAAAAGAAAATTTTTGTCACAAATTTTTTTTGAGGACTCCATAGGCATCAGCGGATACGAGACGCGATACTCAAAAACGGCACTTGATACACAGAAGTCCCTAAAAATCCGCGTCAATCCGCGATTCAGATTTTTTTTGCAACTTTTTTAGATTTTGGTGTATAATATCCTAAAGGATTTTATTCGATTTCCACTTTCTGACGAAAACAGCGGAGTTATTTGAACAGTGTTAGCAAAACATCGGCACACTCTCATTCTACTCGTAGGACTCTTGTATATCTATTCGGTGTGTCCGTTTCTATGTGCGACTTTAGAGCAAAAATCCTGTCACACCGTGCTTCCGGAAGTCCTGAGTGGAGATACCAATACTCAATCAACCTGCTGCCAAATCACCAAAACAGACACAGCGGGTGATGCCGATGCTCCATCAGAGAGCGGTGATCCGTGCTGCTCAAAAGATTTAGAACTTGTTTTTCCAGACGATAGATACAACCCGCATGAATCCCGTGAGTCGCTTGAGCAGTCTCTCGTCTCAATTCTTCCTATCTCAGTAACTTTACCTGTTACACCGTGGGAATCATTCAAAAATTCCCCCGTGCCTTTAACCTCCACGTTTTTCCCTGACCACCCTCTATCCCATAGGGGTCCTCCGTTTACCCAGTGCTAAGTGAGTTCCACAAAAGACGCTTAAGCACGCCTCTATTCCTTAATCCCATTACTTTTTTCATAGCGTTTTCTTGGGCTTCCTTTTTATAAAGGTTTGCCAGAAGAACTTGTTAATAAACCTGTGGCGCGAGGTTTCATGTCTCGCCGCGTTACACTATTTTTCATAGAGAGAAAATTAAAATTATGAAAATCCGTCTGTTTTTATGCACGCTGTTGTTCACTTCGGTATTTATCTCTTTCGGGTTCGCACAAGAAAGTTGTCCCGCTTGAAGTAATCCCGTCTTACCGCCCAGCGGTCTGATGAATGAAGTCAGTTTGGCTTCACAAGAGATAGATCAGTTTCGAGTAAATATCAATATGTTAGTGTCCCCTGACGCACAGGGTGGACATCTTGAATCAAGGGGACTTTCACCAACAGGAAAAGTAGTTGATACCCCTTTACATAGACACCATGTAGGGTTGAGCACTTACCGAATGGATGTTGGAGTCCAGTACTTGCTGAACGATCAGTGGACGCTACAAGCAAACATTCCGTATGCAGTCAAGAACCAGGACGCAAGTATTGAGTGGATTGATCCAGTAAGTCCTGAAGATAGGGAAGCGATCTTGCGGAGTCGGGATATCCATCATAGAGATGAAACCTACGCCGGACTTACGGATTCAGATCTGTTTTTGGGTTATAAAATCCGCGGACTCTTTAGAACGGATGACCTACTGTTTGCGCGGTTGGGCAGCACACTTCCGGTTGGCAAAACCGAGGAAGATCCTTGGAAACTCGGAGATGCGGGCATTGAACATCTCCATATCCAGTTCGGGACCGGTACCTTCAACCCAATTGCCAACTTGCAATACAGTTTACCGCTCTACCGAGGTCTGACGATTATGGCTTCTACACGCGGAACGTTTCCGTTCTATGAGAACAGCAAGACGTATCGAGGTTCAGTAGAGTTAACTTACACAGCTGGCTTTATGTATCGCCTTTCCGATTGGTTTTCATTTAACGCGAACTATCTCGGATTTTATCAATCCTCTGCCGCGTGGGCTGGGGAGCGTGACATCAACACCGGACTGCATTATACCATGGCAGCGCTGGGGATGTCCGTGGTAACGCTAAACGGCATCTCCGTGTCTGCGAATTTCATGTTTCCACTGACGCAAGAAACGCTTTACGATGGCGGCGACGCAATTGAATTTGGAAATTTGGTCTCTTTAGCCACGACCTATTCATTTTAATTTTACGGAGGAACAACGATGCAATCCCAGAATTTTACGTTTTCTTCGATTTTTCGTCCTATGACGAAGGGTGCCTATCTGTATTGCACAATGGCGATAGGGGTCGGTATGCTGTTTTTTGTTCAGGTAGGTTATACACAAGAACATCAGACGCACGACGCTCATGAAATGCATAACACCGCATCTCTCAATGTCGCACTTCATACGGAACCGCAAACCGTTCAAGCGGAAAGGTCTGCAGTGCTGACCTTCCATCTCACCGATGCGAAAGATGAACCCGTTAGCGATCTTTTGGTGCATCACGCTCGTGTGCTGCATGTGCTCGTCGTCAGCGAGAATCTACAGAGTATTGGGCATATTCACCCTGAAGATTTTGAATCTCGCGACATCATGGCTGAATTAAAGGGACGGTATACGGTTCACTTCACATTTCCTGCGGCAGGAAGATACATTCTCGCTGTTGATGTGATGACAATGGGGGCCGAATTCGCGAAATA
This sequence comes from Candidatus Poribacteria bacterium, assembly GCA_009839745.1. Taxonomy (NCBI): domain Bacteria; phylum Candidatus Poribacteria; species Candidatus Poribacteria bacterium. The sequence continues at coordinate 119,194 of VXPE01000036.1, read as the reverse complement.
CGTATATGTAGATGTCGTAGGCGAGGAGAAATTGGCTAACATGACAGAGGATTTCCGCCGTGAAAAAGTCGTTTTCGGTTATGCTGACGAAGGCGGCGATCGGTATACGAAAGCCGTTTCTCTGATGGATAAAAAGGGTTCATCTACATATTACGCAAAAATAGAGGCACCCGAACGGATTAAAGCCGGCGAGATGGTACACATTACTTACCATTTTTCGCGCGATGGAGAACCACTTACCGACCTCGTTCCATTTCTGGACGCACCCATGCATTTCGCTATTGTTAGCACGCGCTTAGATGGTGTTGTGCATACGCACGGAACAGTTCCTGGGACTGAGGATACCCGCAAAATGATGAAAGATCCACACGCCGGACACGAAATGAAAAAGTCCGCTATGACTGGGCATCATCAACATGATGGCATCACACCGGAGAAATTTGGTCCCACTGTGATGCTAATGACAACGTTCCCTGAAGTTGGAATTTATCAGATCTTCGGACAGTTGAAGCATGCCGATCAAATTCTATGGTCCAGTTTCATGGTCGAAGTTGAAAAGTAAAGCGGCGCGGGACAATTTTCCAGAATTAAGATCAGTTTCATAGGAAGCCTGCAACAATACGCAGAAATACCGGATTTAGTATGGGAATAGACTGGATTTAGTCTGGCGAGAGACTAAATCCGTAGCGCCAGAACGGATGCGCGTGTGGCATCCGAGGACAACGTGTGGACTTGCGGGACAATGTATTACATCGCAAAAATACGCAGGCGACCCAAGCGGATAGCACTTCAAATATCGAATCCGTTCAATTACGCCGCAAGGTAAAATTAAAAAAGGAGATTACATATGTTTTCCCAAACCTATTGCCAACCTCATAAAGGCATCCTATGGGTACTCGTTTTTTTTATGGCAAGCCTGCCGCTACTTGGGAATGCCCATGAAACCGAGTGGCCCGGTCAAAAATTAGCGGCTATCTTCCCAGAAGCGAAGAAATTCGTCCAGCGCAATGCTGTACTAACCCCAGACAAAATAGCCGCCATTGAAAAGGAACTTGGGGCTAAACTGCGGGCGGAAGACCAGAAACCGATCTTCTATATTCCAATCAGTGAGAAAAAGAAGCCTATGGGTTTGGTGTTTTTCGCTGATGCCAAAGGACCGCTGGGTGTTATTGAGGGAGCAGTCGGACTTGACATGAAGGGAAAAGTTGTAAAAGTGGCAGTCTATGAACACAAAGAATCAGACGCAATTGTCGGAGATGAATTTCTCAAGCAATTCGTTGGTATGGGCATAGACAACGCTTTCAAAGTTGGGGAAGATGTTGAGGCTGCTGACGGGCATGAAGCTGCTTCAAACGCCGTTGCTCTGATTCCGAAAAAAACGTTGGTAATGAGTTATACGCTCTTCCTGAAACGGAAACCGAAACCTGATGTTGCAAAAGTGCCCATGCCTGAGGCACCAGAGGAAGAGATGCCCGAAGCAGAAGACTTGAAAACTCTTATGGCGTTGATGATAGATGACTATTTTGTTGTCGTTGACTACTTTGATGAAAAAGAGAGCAAGGAGAAAGCCATTGCAGCGGCGAAACGACTTGCTAAATATGCGAAGGGGATCTCCAATTTCGAGCCACCCAAAAACGCAGATCAAACCGAGGAGTATCGCTACTTGCAAGACACATTTAGCGAAAATCTCCTTAAATTCGCTGAATCACTTGAAAAAGAAGGTATCTCTGACGAAACGCGTGAGCAATGGGATACCATTGTTACTTTAGTCAATCAGGCACACCTCCGGTTTAGCGAGGAAGAGATTGACTTGGATACATATTAACTGAGGGTGGTTTGTCCGGCGATTCCGTCCTACATCCCCTTTTAGAGGGAATTTATCATGCGTAAAATTTTACTTTTCTGCTTAACAGTCCTTTTTTGTGCCTTGATCGCTGAGAATTCCGCGTTTGCACTACCTGCCTTTTACAAGATGTTCCGTGGCGAATATAGATGGGCGAGTGGATGTAATGTCTGCCATGCGTCAAGGAAAGGCGGCGATGCGCCGAATCCTTACGGCAGAGCGTTTTTACATAATGGGATGAATCCGTCAACGTTCATCAGAATCGCGCAGGAAGATTCCGATAAAGATGGATTTAGTAACATCGCTGAGATCATTGCCCGGTCCTATCCTGGTGACCCAGCGAGTACACCTGAAAATGTCGAGCCTCTAAAAGAAAACGCCGAAACAGATGATGCACTCATGGAAGATGATGAAAATATATTTAGTTTTGACGAGACAGATGAAACCCAAGAAACAGATACTTCTGGATTTTTTAACGACGCGTTCGGGAATCTCGTCTTTGGTGGCGCATTGGATATTCGGCGAATCACTCCCGGAAGCGATTTACTGCCTGATAGAAACAATTGGGGGACGGGTACGACACTCATCCACGTCGCAGAGTTCGTCCTGACAACAAATATAGGCGACCATGTGGGGATCTTAGGGGAGCAACTCCTGACAACCTCTCCTCTTGGCACACAGGTCGCAGATGACCATGGGTTTGTCTACGCCATTCTCACAGGGCTTCCAGTTTTACCGAAGGGTGCGTCTTTGAAAGTGGGACGCTTTCGACACACTTTCGGCATTGATACAAAGTCGGATGCTGCCGCAAATCCGTTGTATAATTTAGTCCGAAAAAATATCGGTTTCATTTCTGATCGCGGGCTACAGTTGAATGGATATGTTGGACCCGTTGCTTACGTGTTATCACTCGCAGATGGACCGGATTCGCTCCGTACCGTTACGGATGGTACTGTAACGTCTGGTATCCGAATTGGTCCACACGGCAGTGGTGGCGGTGTTTTGAAACCCATCCAAAACAACAGTCCACCTATATTTCTACATGTCAATGGAACGCTGTCGCTCTTAGGTAAGAGGATCTGGCTTGGGGGCTCCTATTTCGATGGCAATAGTTATCCTTTCAATCCGAATAACGGTGATGTGGATCCGTCCACCTTATTCTACAAACGCAGAGTTGGGCTCGTAACGAGTTTCAAGATTTGGCGATTTGATCTCGCTGCTGAATGGGTACGCGGAATAGACATGCATCTCTCGAAATACGCTGAAACACCGATAACGTCAAGCAATCGCACGAGGGCGGTGGAGGGTTATTATCTACACGCAGAAATTCCCTTGACAGAAACCGTGGATGTTCGGTTAAAATATGATGTATGGAACCCAGACATCGAGAAGTATAGAACATTCAATTTCAACCGGACGGATGATGCCCAAACTTGGACAACACTCGGTGGAGCTTTGACGTGGCATTTTACAGAAGGTGCATTGGCACGGATTGTTTACCAAATGAACAACATCGGAAAACCCGGACGCAGTGCGACAATTGTGCCGCAGCTTCTACTTGAATTTTAATCGGAGATCGTATGACTTTTGTTAAGCAAGGTTTAGTTTCCAAGCAGCACCAAAAAGGCTGGATATGCTGCTTGCTTGTAGTGGGGCTGTTGCTATGCACATTGCAAGCATCGGCACAGATTCGTCCGCCTCGACGGAAACACAGGATTCTGGTAGATCCGGGGGCGAAAAAAGAAAAAGATGTGCTCAAAGCAGATATAGGCGCAAGCCTCAAGGACATCGCAAAACGCGCAACGCAGCACGCTCAAAACCCGAGTGTGGATGTCGTATTCGTCGTTGACGGTAGCAGACAGATGTTGGGACATCTCGCCGACCTTGAAAAGAGGTTCGTTGACATGCTCACCGTTATAGAGACGAAAACGATGGACTACAGATTCGCGTTGGTGAATTTTCATTCCGTATACGAAGAACCACGCGTCAATTTCCATCAATGGACATTCGACTATCTCAATATTGAAAATGCATTCCGGGATATGCGAGTCGAATCCGGAAACAACATTGAATCTGGGTATGGACTCGACGCTGTGGTAAAAGGCTTGAACGAGTTAGAGTTCCGAGAAGACGCAATAACACAGTTCGTTGTGGTGACCAACGCTCGGCTACGCACTTCATGGACAGAAGCGAAGGCGAAAAGTAAAATTAGCCAACAGATTATCGACCTGTGTCGCAGAAATGGGGTCCAACTCAACTGTATCGGTATGAGCGAAAGGGTTCAAGCGGAACTTACGGATGAAACCAACGGTATGTGGTACCCAATTGATTCAAAACAACGACGGATGGACGGACAGCGCATTCGGAGCGGTGGGACAATCGCAGACAAAGCCCTCCTCAGGATCGATGGCTTGTTTAAACGGATTGCCGAGAATCTGGTTGCGAGTAACCCCGGTAAAGTGGACGTTGTGTTCGTTTTCGATTACAGTCTGAGTATGCAAACCAAGACGGATCCGGCATGTGATGGTTTGGATCTCATGGTTTCCGTGTTCAACACAGCCGGATTAGATTACCGATTTGGGATTATCCGGTTTTGGGCGGCAGTCGGCGGCGGGGAAAGCACGATTGTTGTGACCAAACCGCCATTGGAACCTGAGCAAGTAAAATCACTATTTCGCCTCCCAAAAAATGGCGATGAGCATCTATTGGATGCTGTTATTGAAGGCGTGCCAAAACTTCGCACCGAAGAAGGGCGTGATCTCGTCCTCATCATCGTCACTGATGAACCAACAAGCAAACGAGCAGAAAAAGGATATACCGCAGGCAAAGCAATTTCAGTATGTCGAGGTGCGTTTGCTCGGGTTTACGTCATCGGCGGGGTTACCTCCATGCGAAGCAACTCCATCGGAGATAATTTCCAACGGCAGGTCGCTCAGGTAACCAAAGGTGAACACTATATTATGCCGGGGGCATTGGCAAGGCAGGGCATTGGGGCTGATGAGCGGAGGTAAGCGCGCTGTCTCTCCGCCCATAGTGATTTATCGCTCACTGTAAGTTAAGTTCATCTGGTGTCTTGGCATGGATAGCGATAAGAACGAAACAGGTTGACTGTAAATTGGCAGTCGGTTCCGACAGTTCCATCGGTGTATTGCTGACGAAACTGCCATCCGCCTGCCGCACATTTGTTAAATAGTTGATAGCCACCCGACGCGTGTTGAGGGGATCGTTTCCAGCAGCGAGTGCCATAACCGCAATCGCTGTGATTTCTGGATCGCTTCGACTGTTCTTATATCTCCCGAATCCACCATCACTGTTCTGGAACTGCTTCAACCAGGCAATTTGGACATCGATATCGTAAACAGTTTCTAAGCCTTGAACCACCCAGGATGTTATGAAAACGTCAGACCTGCCCCCACGTTCTAATGCCCAGCCGCCATCGAAATTAATGCCTTCCGCCAGCCAATCTGCGCCTTTAGAGATCGGTTCAAAGTTTTGTTTAAAGCCAAGTTCCCGCAGTCCAGCTAATACAGCGGCAGTGTAAAGAACGTTGTCAGGACTCCGTTCTTTTTTTCCCCATGCCCCACTGCGGTTCTGCGCTTTTTTTAACCAGCGGAGCCCATTAAAACGGACTTCAGGATCGGTCTCTGCCGCTGCTAAGGCGATAAGCGCGAACGTCGTATGTGCGGTGTTGTTGTTCCAACCCCCATTATCCAACTGCATATTTCTGAGGTACTGCACCCCGGTTCGGATGACCTGTGATCCAGTGCCCCATCCCGCATCGATCAATGCCCAAACCGCGAACGCGGTACTCTCCACATTGCTATCTTCACCAGGGATGAGGGGCCAGCCGCCGTCTTTATTCTGATGCTGCGCGATGTAGGTTTTCGCATCCTCTATGGTCTTGAAGAGAGGCGGTCCCTCTACTAACAGTTCATCGGAAAGGGGACTATCGCTATCCGCGGCAGATCCGTCTTTAATGCCCCAAAAATAGTTCAACGACAGACAACAACAAATCAAGATGAGCAGGTTTCTGTAGTGTTTCATTTTTTAATGGTTGTCGGTTGTCAGTTATCAGTTAAAAGAGATATCTGATATAACCAAAACCTCTTGTTACTGACAACTGTTTTGCTATTACAACTGCGGTTCAATTACAACTTTGTAAACCCCTTCTTGCCCGAGCATGTCAATACCTTTTTCCAATTGGTGCAACGGTAGGTGATGCGTTATCAATTCATGCAGTGGGGCGCGCGTTATCTGAAGGAAATCCAACGCCGTTTGGAACTGAATCTGCGGATATGCCCATACACCGCAAACGTCTAAATCTTTGTTGCAAATCTGATGGGGGCGGACCCGTATATCTCCCGAATCGGTGTAATGTCCAACTTCGATGACCTTTCCGCCGCGTCGCACGACGTCCAATGCCTCGGAGAAAACCGCGGGTATACCTGCACATTCAATGGCGATGTCTGCGCCGACACCGTTTGTGAGGTCCTGAATCTGTTCGACCCGTTCTTCAGGTGTTGTATCTCCGACATTGATGACTACATCCGCACCCATCTGTTTCGCCATATCCAATCGACTCTCAACGAGGTCAGTAGCGATGATGGTGCCAGCACCGCTATCTCTTAACACAGCGATGACGAGGAGACCGATCGGTCCACATCCGAGAACCGCAACCCGATTCCCGATGCTGTATCCATCTCCGACTTGTGGTAAACCGGGGGCACACGCCCGTTCAACGGCACGTGTCGCAACTGCTACCGGCTCGGTCAACACGCGAATCTCCTCCGGGACGCTTTCCGGCATTTTATACACCCAAGAATTGCCGTGAATATAGGTATACTCGGCGAATTCGCCATTCAGATACGGTGGTGTTTCGCTATTGCTAAATCCATAAATAGTGCGTCCAGTACACAATGTCGGACGACCCGGAACATGCAAGCAGTAGTAACATCTGCCACAGTTCTTTGAACCAGGCACCACAGTCACACGATCACCGGCTTTGATGGGACCCCCCATCACGTTCATAACCTGATTCGCATTTTTACCGATCTCAGCAACCGTGCCAACGACTTCATGTCCCGGAATGACAGGAAATTGTAGGGCAGTATGCCCAAGATACATGTGTTTATCACTGCCACAAATGCCGACTCTGTCCACTTGTAAGAGGAGTGCGTCATCTGCGGGTGACGGTTTCTCAAATTCTCGGATTTCTATCTGCCCCGGTTGGAGCATCACCGCCGCCTGAACTTGCATAGTTAAAATTCCTTATCTTATTTTTTAAATTTATAGGTACCCTTCATCGTGCCCAGAGCGGAATCAATATCCTTGTCAATTGTGCCAAGCTCTCCAAATTGTGTGCTGGAAGGAAATAATCCACGTATGGCAATGCTGTGCGGATACCTCGACAAATCGGCTGATAACCGTCGCTACCGAGTAACGGATTGAGCCAGATTAACCGGTAAGCATGCCGATGGATCATCTCCATAGAACGGCGCAACACATCTACATCGCCGCGATCCCAGCCATCGCTGATGAGGATAACGACTGAACGGTATGCCGAGAAAGACGGCGCAAATTGTCGATAGAACTCCAGCAGACTTTCCCCAATCTTCGTTCCGCCTGACCAGTCCGGCACAACATTCGAGACCTCGTTCAAACCCTCCGCTAATCCTTTCCGTCGGAGGAGTCCAGTGATGTCTGTCAGATGTGTGCTAAAGACTGCGACATCCACTTCTCTCAACTCCTGCTGCATCCCGTAGATGAATTGGATAAGAAACTTGGCGTAACAATCCATCGAACCGCTTACATCACAGAGAAGTAGAATCTTCGTTTTCTTAATCTTCTGCTGTTTCCGGATCAATTCAAGCGGTTCGCCGCCATGAACGAGACTTTGTCGCCAACTGCGTCGGAAATCAATTATTTTCCCCTTTTTACCGACAACCTTTCGGCGACTGAGTTTTGTCGCCAACACTGCCGCCAGTTTCGCGACGATCTCTCGGGCTTGCTCCATATCTTCTTTTGTGAACTCGCTAAAATCTTTCCGACTCAGGAGATCCTCGGCACTATAAGCGACCGGATCGTCTTCCTCTCCTTCCTCACTCTCCTCTGCTTCGGTATCCAACCACTGCTCCACGATGTCCTGCTCATCGCCTGCATCGGAGAGATCTTGGAGCGCAGAGGGTTCAGGGGTCTGCTCCTCCATCTCCACCGCTTGAAACTCAGGACGTGGATATCGCCAAAACAGATTGAAAGCAGTATCAAACGTCTCCCGATCGGATTCTCCAGCGATAAGGTTCGTCCGTGCTGTATGATAAAACACCTCCCGCTCACCGATGTCGATCAGTTGAACGCTCTCACACCAACTCAGTTGGTTGGTCGTCGTCACATTGATGCCCATCTGTCGGAGCAAGCGACAGAAGTCCGTGATTTGTTGGAGTAGGGTCTGTTCAGTCATTTTCATTTTTCTCTAAATAAGCGATGAACGTATCCAGTTCTCTGGAAAGATTGCCAAACAATTTGTCAATCTGTCTTGCGTTTTTCTCTGTTCTTTCGTAAACCAGTTCTTCTCCATAGATGTTATTGAAGACATGGCGAAATTCTAAAAGTTCCTCCAAAATCTCAAAAGTTTCTTGGGAAATCACAGGTGGTCTCCGTTCCGCTTGCGGTTCTGTCATCTGCGTTAGTAATTCTTTATGCCATCTACTTCCGTCAGGTATGCGTAAGTCAACGTCAAGGGCAATTCGTCTAAAAATGTTTTCCATTCCTCTGTAGCAGTCAACGAGATTTTTGGCAATTGTCGTTTCTATCTCTTCTCTGTATTCAACAGGGGCTTTTTTTATTTTTTCTAATCTTTCCTCAATCTTTTTTAGAGTTCCTTCTATTTTACTGCGTTCGTCGGAGATACGTTGGATGAGTTCACTTCTGTCCACTTCGTAGGTTTCTCCTTTTTGAATAAGAATTAGTTGACTCTGAATTCTCTCGCGAAACAGCCCTTTACAACTTTCAAAATCGACTAAGTCAACCTTAAACAATCCGCTGATGTCCGATGCTATTGATGATGCCCGAAAATATTTGTCATTGGGAATTCCCCAAACAGCAATATCAAGATCCGACCATTTCGAGAACGCCTCTGGTTCAGCAAGCGAACCGAAAACGGCAACCTGTGTTGCCTCAAAGTCTTCATAAAGCATTGACGCAATCCGGTGCACGGTGTGCCATGCCCGATGCAGCAATGCCTCATCCACCTTCCGATTTTGAAGATGCTGATCGAGCCGCCGGCTGTATTCCGCTAACTCTTCAGGCGATAAATCTTTCGCTGTGCGATGGGTATCTGTGGGGTGATGCATACCACTATCTCCTTAGAGAATAGGATAGCATGAAACGGTCTGGCGTGCAACAAAAAAGGGACAGTCTTTTTCATCACTTCCCTCAAATGATCAGCCAGATATAAGTGTGGCGTTTAATTTTTAATTTGCGTTAGCGTCTTGTTTATCTTTTCTAATTCTTTTTCTCGCTTTAAAGCGTCTTTGACAAACTCATCAAGGGGCCGAGGAACTGTGAGACCAAAATCATCTATTTTGTCAATATCAAGGTTGTTTATATTTTGACCTTTAAGCCCCGCAACAAATGCTCGGAATTTCTCTGAAAGAAGTCTATAAAACACTGCTTTTGCAAGCGTGTTATCAAGAAACCTAAAGATTCCAAGAAATCCGCCAACAACATAACCATCCAAATTTTCGTCAACCCATACTACTTTACCTAAGTGTTTTAGGCTTCCACTAGCGTTGGAAATGATAATATCTCCTGAGCGAGGCAGTAACTCACCTGGCATTGTAAATTCGTCTCTAAGATATAAGAGTTTTTCGTTTAAGTCAATCCTCGCTTTTTCAAGCGATAGATTGCTTGCGGTAAGAACGCGATTCTGAGTTTGATAAGGAACTTCTTCAGATTGCTTACTATAGGTCAGTCCTGTAGTGTAGAATAAATCACCACTTTTTCTCAACCTGGATAGAGAAATTTCTAATTGCTCATAGTTATCAATAAAATCACCGAAGGGTGAATTTGATTTTACAGAAAGATGACGCGAGGAAAAGAATTTAGATGGATTATCCATAACCAGAGTTGCTGATTTGCTAATTGCCTCCAAAAGAGTCACTCGCGTGAGATTTGAAGCAATAGATTCGTCAATTTCTGGTTCTTTACCAAGAAAAGCATTCCGAATGTAGTAATCTATTTTACTTTTATCTTCTTCGCCTTGTAAACTAAATAATTTTGTCGCTATTTCTCCGGAGCCTGTCTTGAGAATGTCAATGTCCTCCTGTCCTCTAGACTTTGAAAATCTATATCCTAGAAAATTTTCTTGGTCTTTTTTCTCTCCTGCGTATCCTAGATAGACGTTCCTATTTTGTTCAACCATCTGGAGAAGTACCCTATAGGTTAAACTTGAAATCTTTAACAATCCATTTGTAGTGAATTCGGATGTCATAGTTTCAAGTATGGAAGCGTCATTCGTAATGGATTCTTGGATGTGTTCAGCCGGAATTTGTGTTTTTAAAGAAATGTCTGCTAGTTCCTCATTTGCCTTTATTTGGCTTAGATTTCTGAGTGCTTTAATAGAGTTGGTAATTGTCCCCATATTTCGCTTTTGGGCAAAAAGTGCTGTTGTCGTAGTGTTAGTAGGTTTGAAGGTCTTATCACGTAATTCCACAACAGCGACAACTTCAAAGCACAAAAACAATATTCTACGAGTACTAATATAAACACTGCTTTCATTGTTCAAAATGCTCAAGGGGAGTATAATCCCTAAATAACCATCATCCTTTAAAAGTTGAAATGCTCGCTCTAAAAATAAGCATTCTATTTCAGAGCTTTTGGAAGTTACCTTCTCAGCGAGTGCGAAGTCCTTCTCATTTTGCAAATCCTTTTTGAAGCCTGAGATTGAAAATGGAGGATTAGAAACAAGTATATCAAAGTTCCCTAATAGCTGTCCCGGCTGCTCTTTCTTCAATTGTCCCTGAAAATTTGGTTCTCTCTGGAAAGAACCAAGACCGTCGGCATTCGCGATTATGGCATCACCATCGCCATTCAAGAAAAGTGCTATTTTTGTGGTTTTAGCGAGACGATAATCTTTTTCAATGCCATAAATATAATCTTTAGCCCAATAGAAATTATCTCGTATTGCTAGAAAATGCTTCTGTGCTCGCCCGATTAAATGCCTGTAATCTACTTGTTTTAGAACTCCTTCAATTTCATCTATGGACTCAGTTAGAAAATGTCCAGCTCCACATGCAAAATCAATCACATACGGAATAATCTCCTGATATTTGCTGTCTATTGCCTTTTCAACCAATTGTTTTATTGGAATTGCACGTATAAAAAATCTTGCCAGCGGAGTAGGGGTAAAAAATTGCCCTGCTTCTTGCTTAATTCCAGAGTTTAGTAAATCCTCAAAAAAATCACCAAGAAATTGGTGTTTCTGAGTGTACTTAATTTGGTATCTCTGTAGTAATTCAACAATCTCTCGGATGATGGTAAAATTAGCGGTATAAGACTGTTTGTTATAAATATCCATAAACGCGAATTCAGAATAAGGAGAAAAATATTCCTCTTCTACAGACATTCCAAGATAGTCCCTAATTCCATGCTGGTAAAGGTATGAAAGCCGTTTGATAAGGGATTCATAATTATCATTTGGCTTCCATTGAAAATCCAGTATCTCGTTAAGGTGGTGAGTATCCTCATCATAAATTTTGCAAACAAACAGGTTGAAAATTTTATTAAAAGCATTGGACTTGTCCGAGATCGCATGTCGCCTGAGAATCTCAGCAAAACTATGGAATAGTCCTTTCCCGCTGTTTTCATCCAATTCTTTGAGATCTGATTTTTTGAGTTCAACACGCTGAATGTTGTAAGACGATGCTTCAGCCTCAAATATACCGCCAGTTACGAATGTTTTGTTCCACGATTTATGCAGCTCCTCATTGTTGCTACCTTTTACAGTTGTTAAATCAATACATTCGGATTGACACTCAACTTTCTCTGAGATTAAAGACGTGTAGAGGATAAGAAACTTAGTAGACCGTTCCTGAACGAGATAAGTGAAAAGTTGACCTCCATCTTCAAGAAGATTGTTTCGTTCCTTTTCATACTCCTCACCCCATGTTTTGCACTCGATCATCGCGAAGACATCTGGTTCTCCATCCTTAATGAAGATATCAAGGCGTCCACTTGTGCCATGACCGGATCTCCATGTCCTCTCCAATTCAATGGATTCAGGTCTATAGCCTTTTTGTAAAAGCCTGACTACACATTCGAGAACAACCAAATTTTCATCTTTAGTCAGATTTGAAGTGGTCTTTTGCCAAACCTTAATTTTCGATCCGTAGTCAATTTTGGAATTTTCTGGCTTTCCTAAATTGTATATGATGGAAATTTGGTAACCACCAATTTCAATGACAAAAAAATTACTTTTGGGCTCTAAAAACCCGATTTTTATAAGTTTTTCTTTCATTATACTAACTATTTCCCATATTTTGAGTTCCCGACCAGAGTCGTAATTTTATCTGGCGGAGTTTCCGAAACGTTTGAATACTCTACCGCTGTATTTATCCTACATAATAACTTATGGATAGGTGATTGTCAAGAAAATTTCGTTTGAAAATGGCGTGTGAGAGTGCTACAATATCTTCAGTCTTTTTACAAAAATCTCGAATCCAGAGCTGCGTATTGCGTATAAAAATCATACCGAAACACTTCACTGCTCCATTAAAGCAATGCTAATTTAATTGACAACACACCCATTTGATGGTATAATCCAAATACAAACTGGATAGTGCTGCTCGCGGCGTTCTCCTTATTTTGATGTATAGGGAAAATATAATGCCTACAATGACTCTAATACCGTATACAATAGCTTGGGATGCACCTGCCAATGATGGTGGTTCTAAGATAGATAAATATCAAGTGCGTTTGGCTATTCACGATGGAGGATATTCGGAGTGGATAGATTTGAATGGCACTGACACAAGATTTGTTGCGTTATTGCCTAACGATGTAGAAATTACCATTGAAATAAGGGCTGTAAATGACGTTGGTCCAGGGGAAGCAGATAGACTTCAAATTAGACCTGTAAGGGAACCTAATCCTAATGATGAAAAAAAACAGATAGGTAACGAGTCTGTGAATATTCATCTGCCGGATCCTTGTAAAATACCCTAAAAGTAAGAGGTATATAATGCCGATAATTATAATGATATGGGACCCACCAACCGATAAGGGAGACACACAGGTCAGGGACTGTGAAATTAGGGTTACTTTTAATCAAGAAAAGGCAGATGAAAATAGTGATAACAATAACCCAACTTGCTAGTTACAGGGTTTTGAGCATTCAGGTCGTGTTTTTGGGTAAAAACAGTTCATTATCTGCGGTGTTTTGTAGCGTAGACTGTTAGTCTGCGTCCTGATATGCACACCCTAACAGGTTATGCTACAAACTGGCAACTTGGGTTAACAATAATAAGAAATCACAAGGTAAGATAGATAGTGTTGTCTGGGATCGAAGTGTTGTTTGGGATGGATCTGAGCCTTTCGACAGGGGCAGGTTGCTGAATTAAGTGAAAACGGTTAGCTGTGTAGGCGTAGTCTTCGCCGCTTTCGTCTATGACGCGGATATATCCGTGAGATGCTGCTTCGTCATCCTGAATCACACGATATATTTCCCCTACTTCAAGAGAGGCAGCATATCCTTCATTATTAAGGCACCGACCGAATTGCGGAAATTGATTCTCTTTTTTGTTCATCTTTAATCAGGAAATGGGAGTTTAATCTTAAATTCTCTCTTGCCGATGTTGTCAGCTTGATACCAATGAACTTCAGCAAGACGGACTGAACCATCAACCAATTGGACGTATGCTACTCCCTTTAGCTTACGCCATTTACCTTGACCATACTGACGTTGTAGCCGAGCGTGGTTTCGGATACCACTGCCGCGACTAATTGTTTCAATTTGCGTGATTTCTCCAATAATTTCAAAATCCATTCCAGTATATCTTCCCAATTGATACTGAATTGTAGCATATCTCTAACAATTTCTCAAATTATCTCTACGGCCAAAAATTATACATCGGCTGTTGCGTCACAACACTCACAAGACTCCAGATACCACCCACGGTGAAATCACCCAACATCAACCCAATCGCGAACATCACCAGCTGCTGCGATGCCCGCGGACCGCCAATCTTCAAGACACTCCACTTAATAATCGAACTCACCAGCATACAACTCCACAAATACCGCATACCCCAATCGCTAGAGACGACAAACCCGATCGGATGGAAGGGCCACCAGAAAAAACGTGCCCGCATAAACATCAAGAGCGTCGAAAAGAGTAATCCAAACACGATACCGCCAGTCGCATAGAGATTCGGTTCAGTCGGGTAATAAATCCAACGCTGGAGTCCGTTGAAGACGCGTCCACCGAAACCGGTTGCCCAACCGCTGCCACCGCTCATGTTCAAAGCACCGTAGGTATAAAAAATATAGAGGATAACGCCGAACACCATTACCGCAGCGAACCCTGACACACCTAACAGCGCGAAGAACAGTCGCCTCGGTGCGATTCCAGAGCGTTCCGAGAGTTTGAAGCCCTCTAATTGGTGCGGCATCGGATTGCTCGTGTAGCTCCGATTAAACCAACGGTAGAGCGTCAAAGCAACGAGGTTATTCGTGCCGAGTAGTCGTGTGCCGAATCCGTCAACGAGGATATGATGATTCGGCATATTCTCCATCGCATGCACGGGAAATCCCTGCTCCGCCCGCATCCGTGTGAGCACCAAGACGATGATAAAATAGATTGCAAAAAACAGCGGAATCAGCCAGAAGGACATGCCGATCCGCTTGGAAAAGATAAAGAGTATTGCGAGTCCGGCAACAATACCCCAGAGCGCGAGCCTATAGGAAATCGGTTCGTTAGCATCCTCGCCTGTGCGATGACGTGCGATACGGAAAACGTCGCGAAAGTGCCGTCCGTTCAGGACTACGACAGAGATGAAAATCCCGATGGCAGCACCAAAGCATTGCCTATCAATATAGGGGAACCCGGGCAGACTGGACAAGCCAGCGGCACTTGCTAAGACTAATTGCGCCTTGTAGAAGATAAAGAAGAACCAACTGGAGAACGATAGGTCAAGCGGCATCAGCAACCCAAGTCCGATAACGAAAGGATAATAGGACATACTGATGCCACCGATAGCGTTCCACGGCTTTTCTGTGAACAGGTGTCCAAACCCGCGCCAACCACCAATCCGCTTAATGGGTAAGGTAGGAAGCGTCGGATACAGAAAACTAAAGCCATTGAGAATCGCTATAGATGCCGCAATTCCGAAGCCAAGCCATGTGATGCGGTGCGAAAACAGCGATTTCGTGCTATGGGTGACATGAAACGCGATCTGCGTGATCGGATAGGCGAGTCGTTCGCGTTCCACCCACTGCTTCCGCAAGATAACGTTGATACACAACATCACGAGGACCAGGACCGTCATGAAACCTGCCCAAGATAAGGTTGGCACTATCCATACACCGATTAGGTCTACGGTAGAGAGACTCGATTCCCCTGTATAATAGCCTGTCAATGCCTTTGGATCATCGACGAGAAGCCATCTCGGAAGGTAATCATAGAAGAGGTGTTTCCATTCATTTTCGGGGGTTGCGAAATGGAAGGCGTGCCCGACGGTCGTGACGAGAATCGTCATCAGCGTAATGGAGGGAAAAGCGCACGCCGTGCTGAGCAGGATGTATATCGTGAGGAGCTCCGCATCTGTGAATAAGCGACGGTGAACTGCAAGATTGAGAAGCGTGAAAGCAAACACCACGAAGACAACATTGTAAAACGGCACGGCATAGGTATTCAGCGCATAACCTACAAGTCCGACTTCACCCGCGATGATCCAATAGAAATTAAACGGAATCAGCACGAGCGTAATGGCGATAGACTTCCATGTAACACCGTGCGATTTCGGGCGTTCGTCTTCTCTCATAAGTACTTTAAATTTGGGTAAAAAAAGGCGAGGTTACAAACCTCGCCGATAGATGTGAATCCTTTTTTAACTATTATGATAGGCTTGACGATAATTACGGCTGAATAGAACCGGCATAAAGATCGTTCAAAGCGTCTTCTGGAAGAGGTTCTGGGCTATTCTTGGCGAATTCAAGTGCTGCCTCAAGTTCGTTTGCGAGTTCCGTCTCAAGTGTCGAGAGTGCATCTTGCGTCATCCCCTCTTCTTCGATGAGAACCGCGGCGAGTCTCCGAATCGGATCGCGCTGGCGTTCTTGTTCTTGCACTTCCTCGCGGTCGCGGTAAGATGTCCCTGGATCACCGATGTGGTGTCCCCGGAATCTGTAAGTATCGCAGTTGAGGAGCGTCGGTCCACCCCCTTCACGGGCACGTGTGACGGCTTCGTCCGCTGCAGCGTAAACCTTGAGAACATCGTTCCCATCAACAGTGATGCCCGGCATATCGTAGGCAGGCGCACGGACAGCCGCAATATCTTCTACCCGCTGATGCTCTCGTTGTGGCGTTCCCATACCGAATCGGTTGTTTTCACACACAAAGATGACAGGTAATTCCCAGACGGCAGCGAGGTTGAGCGTTTCATGGAATACGCCTTGGTTCGTCGCGCCATCACCAAAGAAGGACACTGCGACCTGCTGTGTTCCACGAAGTTTAGCCGAGAGCCCTGCACCCGCCGCAAGCGGAATACCTGCCCCGACAACGCCGTTAGCACCCAGAATGCCGGTCTCCTTATCGGCGATATGCATCGAACCGCCCTTACCTTTACAATAACCGGTCGTTCGTGCGAACAACTCCGCCATCATCCGGTCGCGTTTGCCGCCTTTTGCAATGAGATGCCCATGACCGCGGTGTGTACTCGTAATATAATCAGCGTCTTGCAAGTGAACGCAAACCCCTACGGCTGTGGCTTCTTCGCCGATGTAAAGATGCAAGAAACCCGGAAGTTGACCACTCTGGTAAAGCGTGCCAGCGGCTTCTTCAAATTGACGAATCTCTAACATCTTACGATACATATACAGCATCTGATCTTTACTCGGTTTTGACATAATTCCTTTCCTTCTTTTTAGAGTATTTGTAGTCCGCAATGAAATGGAGGTGTTTTTGCTTGGGTGTTTCTGAAGAGTTACGGAGAGGCACTTCGTTTATCAAACCCACTTCACCGAACCGCAGGGAAAAATTAAAAATCTAAATGCACCTGACCGAACCCAAGGAAAAATTAAGAAAAGGGGGCGATACATTCCGGTGAATCGTTCGTAGGACGATTGACGAACCTTGACACCGGATACGCCTCCATCTCTTCATCGAGATACGGGACAAGGATCTGTTGAAGTGTGTCGGTTTCCGATTGTTGGTTCGGTGCAAGCCACGCCGCATAAGCATCTTGCGGCAGAATTACAGGCATTCTATGGTGAATTTTCTCCAAAGATGCGTTCGGTGGACATGTAATGATAGTGCAAGAACGGAGCGTTTCATCCATCCCATCCGCCTGCCATACCTCCCATAACCCCGCCAGTGCGAACGGCTTCTGCGATTTGAGACGGATATACACCGGTTGTTTAAGCCTGTCACCCGGAATCCGTTTCCATTCATAGTAGCCGTCCGCCAAAATAAGACATCGCCTGCGTTTGTAGGCATTCCGGAAGGAGGGTTTTTCCGACAGGGTCTCCGAACGGGCATTGATCATCCGATTTCCGATCTTCGGGTCTTTCGCCCAAGACGGAATAAGTCCCCAATGAAAGAATTCCACCTGTCCAGGGTCTGGACGTTCTTCCGTATCAGTCGGTGTATTTGCAATAACAGCCACATCTTGTGTCGGTGAGATATTGTAGCGCGGGGACAAATTCATGGGTTCCGCAAAATCGAAAAAAATTTGATTCAATGCTTCAGCATCGCTTGCGAGTGTAAATCGTCCACACATTTTTTAATCTCCTAAAAATAGAATAGACACGGATGTCTGTTCCTATAGAACGAAAATTTGCCCTATACATCCTTTTTGGATTGTGGGACAAGAATATCATCTCTCCAGCGAAGACGGAAGGAGGGACGCACGAGTGCCTCTGGAGACTGAAGCGTCAAACCACCATCGGCAGTCAAGACGATTCCAGTAACAAAATCCGCCTCATCGGATGCCAAGAAAAGCGCAGCATTCGCAATATCTTCGGGTTTTCCGTAGCGACCAACCGGATAACAATCGCGAGAGGCTCGTTCTTCGAGGGAATCCTCAGCGAGAGAAACTTCGCCTCTTTCGCCGACGATCTGTCCTGGAGCGATGGCGTTCGCGCGGATACCTTCCCTGCCGTAATCAAGTGCAATACTTCGCGTCAATGCATTCAAACCCCCTTTTCCGGCACCGTAAAGCCCAAACCCTGGGTTTGTAATCGTAGCGTTAACCGTGGAGATGAAAACCAAGGTGCCGCCACCATTACGAATCATTTCAGGAATGCAATACTTCGCACCGAGCCACGGTCCGCCGAGTGTCACGCCAAGGCTTTCGTTCCATTCTTCGGTTGTAAATTCAATCGCTTTTTTGGTGTAGGAATGTGCAGCGTTATGGACAAGCGTTGTTATTTTTCCATAGTTTGACAAGGCAGTTTCGACAAGTGTCTGCCACGTCTTTTCATCTGCGATGTCACCCATGACGGCGATTGCCTGTCCACCCGCTTCTTGAATACGATGAACAGTTTCATCAAGTTTTTCCTTGCGTCGGCGTGTGTTGACAACCACTTTCGCGCCTTCGCAAGCAAACCTATAAGCAGTCGCCGCCCCAATACCACCCCAGGCGGCACCCGCGACAATCGCAACTTTTCCTTCCAGTCTCATTATGAATCCTTTCCTTTAATATCTTTGGTGTATATGTGTTCCAATTTGCCTCCTTTTTTCCCCAGTCCTCTTGTAGGAGGGGTTTCTAACCCCGATTGAGGCTTCAAATTTTCTAAGCAGATTAGCTTACGGTAGTATAGCATAAATCGCGTTTTTCTTTGTAAAAAAATATGACAAAAATAGACATTTTTTGGTATAATTCTTTAGGACTTACGCATTTCCTCTGAGATTAGAATATTGACTATTCCTCTTCTTCTTCGGTATTTATAATCTCTATAAGATCTGTATCTATATCTTCCATGTCTTCCATATCGAATATATCCGCTGCATTTGCCATATTGACTGTCTCTGCCAAAGGATTTTCAAGTTGGAGCATCTCTTCAGTGGCTGCCTGAGCGGCATCCTTTCTGCCAAGCATAGTGTTCGTTGCAATCCGACCGAAATGCGCTGGCATGAAGTCTGGTTCAAATCGAATGGCTTCATCGTAATCAGCGATAATAGTTTCATAGATTTCAACGTTATCCTTGTCAGGTTCTCCGGCAAGCGTGGCAGTTATCAGCCCTCGAGTAAAATAGAATATCCCGGTCTCCGGTTCAAGTCGAATGGCTTCATCGTAATCAGCAATAGCATCACTGTATTGCTCAAGTTGAGCCTTTATGAGGCCTCGATTGAAATATGCCTCAGCATAGTCAGGTTTCAGTCGAATGGCCTCGTCATAGTCTGCGATAGCAGCTTCGGTTTGTTCAAGTTTATCCTTAGCGAAGCCTCTCACACCATAAGCCGCAGCGAATTCTGGTTTTTGGCGTATCGCTTCGTCGCAGTCCTTAAGAGCATCCTCAAAGTTGGCGAGGTTGTTTTGCGCGACAGCACGATCGTAGTATGCTTCGGTGTTTTCGGGGTTTGAACGTATCGCCTTATTCGCGGCTTCAACGGCGGCTTCATATTCTTCTATTTCTTCCTCGTCAAGCTGCATAAGTTCTTCAAGATCAACAGGGGTATCACCAGAGGCTAATGGATTTGTGGGATGTGGACCTATGACGACGGGTGCGTCTGCGTGTTGTAATGCTCTCATGGCGGCTTCACGCATGTCATAGGCATCGTCATTCATAGGATCTAAGCGTATCACCGTTTCAAAGTCAGCGATAGCGGCTTCATAGTCCGCCATGTCGCCGTTTACAAAGCCGCGATTATAGTATGCCTCGGCGTAATTTGGTCGGAGACGTATCGCTTCCTCAAGGTCTTCAATAGCGGCTGCATAGTTCTCTAAATCACCGTGTGCCTCGCCTCGAATATTGTAGGCTTCTGCGAAGTCCGGTTTCAGTCGGATAGCCGTATCACAGTCCTCTATAGCGGCTTCTTCTTCATGGATCATGTTTTTTGAATAGCCTCGCTGTAGGTAGGCATTCGCGTTCTCTGGATTTAACTCAATAACTTGATCGAAGTCTTCAATGGCATCATCATATTCCGCTAACGCAATATTTGACATACCGCGATTATAATATGCTTCGGCGTAATCTGGCTTGAGCTGGATCGCTCTGTCATAATTTGCAATTGCTTCTATATAGTACCCTTGCGAGGCTTTGGAAAGTCCTGTGGTGTTATAGGATGCTGGAGACTTATTTAACCGTCTTTTCCTTTTTTTTCGGCTTTTCTTAGCCATAATATAACCTTTCTTTTCAAGAAAAATGAGTGGGTCCATTTGTTGCTATCGATTTTTCAACTATTATAACGTGAGTTGCCAGTTTGTAGCATAATCTTTTAGATTGTGCATAGCCACGCGCAAACTGAAAGTTTACGCTACGAAATTGCTCAAATCCTGAAGAATCTTCACTGAAAAACGGGGATTGCACTTCTAAAATCGTGTAAGTAGCAACTTGGGTTATTATATCATATTTTTTGTTTTAATGCTACAATGATGATAATTGTAATGAAGGGAGAAGTTCGTGTGAAACCAGCGATAAAAGAATGGCTCGACAATTCTATTGAAAAACTGAAGGCAGGTGAGTTGACCGAAACGGATCTGCGCGCTGTAACCGCCGCCTTGAATTCTGAGAAACAACTCATCCTCTATCTCTATTCTAAATCAACGAACTTACGCTCACCGTTGGGTGGGTGGGCACTGTACGACCCAACCGCGCCGGATGAACCAGTCCTCCCCTCGCAAGATGCCCCCTATGCATCTGTGCTTGATGCGGTTAACGATGGATGGAGAATTGTTCAATTCCCGCGCCCTGAACTCTACAACTTTACGGATGTCGACAACGCCTATCTGACGTATGAGTTCGTTTTAGAAAAACTTGTATAAAGGAAGCGCACGATGATTGACGTTAAACCTACGCTAAATGACTATCAAGTCATACAGTTTATCCACAACGGCTATATCACTTTAGAGAGCGTCATTGATCCGAATTTCAATAAGACGTGTGATACCATAGAGGGTGGGCATCTCAGTGATTTCGTTCTTACAGACGAATTTCGCCGGAATGTATTGCTACACCCGGAAGTCGCCGGTGCTGTCCGTTCACTGTTGGGCGAGAATTTTCTCGTGCCGACGAGCGCACATCATCATCTCTTTGAAGCACCCCACCGTGGGCAAACGTGGCATTCCGATGGACTCACCGAATACGGATACGGTATCACACATCTCCAGTGCTACTATTATCCGAAAGAGGTGAAAATCGAAGATGGACCGACGATGATATTGCCCGGCTCCCACCATCGGCTTGTGGATAGGGAAGCGATCGCACATTACGGGGACATCCTCGGACAACTCTCTCTCACCGTTCCCGCAGGCACCGTCGCAATGACACGCTACGGCATCTGGCATAAGGCGGGTCCAAAACTCAATGCCGATAGACGCGGAATGATTAAGTTTTCCTACTTCCGCACCGCAATACCCAAACGGGATTGGGCACGGGATTCCGATGAGATTCCGCCTTATCAACATCACGGAAGACATCCCTACGTCACCGAGGTGGAATCCTACCGCGATCGCCGCAGGGGTGAATTGACATGGAACTGGTTATGTGGATTAACAGAAGTGAAGGAGGAAATTCCGCCGATACAGATGTTTAACAGCGGGATTCCGTTATCAGAGATCCGACTTCAGTAGAAAGACAATTCGGTTCGCATCGCGGCTCCGAACGCACTATTTCAGTCGGAGTAGCAAGTTTTCGATAGTGCCTTTCAGTTCTATGTTACCCGCCTGTGTTGCGAGTTCTAAGGCGGTTTGAAAATCCTGTTTTGCCGCTGTAGGCTTGTTGAGGGATCTTTTTGCCAATCCTCGACGAAAGTAGGCTTTGGTATAGTCAGGTTTGAACTGGATCGCGGCATCATAGTCCGTGATCGCAGCATCGTATTGATCGAGTTGTGCCTTTGCGATCCCGCGGTTGTAATAGGCATTTACGTAATCCGGTCTCAGGCGGATGGCGGTGTCATAATCGACGATTGCTGCTTCATAATCACCGAGATTTTTCATTATGATCCCACGATTGTTGTAAGGAGTCCCTAAACTGGGATCCAAGCGTATCGCAGTGTCATAGTCAGCAATTGCTGACTCGAATCTACCGAGCCTTTTTTTTGCCACACCCCGATTGTTGTAGGCTTCTGCGTAATCGGGATCCAGGAGAATAGCAGCACTATACATCTCAATTGCCTCTTGATATTCACCGCGCTTTGCCGCTGCTAACCCCTGTCTGTTATAGTCTATGGCTTTTTCAGAAGTTTTCTCTGAGGCACAGCTGGCGGAAAGACAGACGAGGCATACCAGAAACACAGTCAACAGGCACTTATCCTTCATCGCGCTTCTCCTCCGTTCTATTTTAGATGGCGTAAGGCATTTCCACAAGTAGGCAGGTTTTAACCCGCCTACTCAATTTATAGATTAACGGGCACCACACGCTTGCAAACACGCCTGCATGTGTCCGCGCGATTCTGCCCCAATCGTGCAACACTGTTCTAAACTATATTCTTTTGCACCGATGACTTCAAGGTTCAACGGACCGGTATAACCGTTTTCGTGTAAAACATGGATATAGCCGACGAGGTCGATGTCCCCGCGTCCGTTTGCCTGCAACTCAGGATCACCGGGTCCCCGTTGGGTCCCCTTACAATCCCGAATATGCACGTGTTTGACGCGCGAGATCACCGCAGCAATCGCTTCCACAGGATTTTCATCCGCACGATGAATATGGGACGGATCCATATCAATTCCAAACGCCGGGGACGAAATCTCTTTCATGATGCGGAGGGTCGTTGGCGTATTATAGATGCTCGCGCCCACATGTGCCTTGACGCAGAGCGTCACACCGTAGTGTTCCGCACGTTCGGAGAGGCTGCCCAATGAATCGACAACCTCGGGCCAGGCAGATTCATCGTCTGACGTGCCACCGGGACCGCAGTTAATAATCGGGACACCTATCTCAGCCGCGGCTTGGAATGCCTGTTCCATGCGTTCTGGATCGCGTGAGGGCTGTTCCATCGCCAAGAGGTCGAGTTCATACGCTTTCGCGAATCGTTTGATGTCGTCAGCGAGTTCTTTCCAGTTCGCGAGGACGAGATGTTGGCTCATTCCATCAATTGCTGAAAGTTCAATGCCATCGTAACCAGCCATCGCTATGTGTTTAAAGGCGGTCTCCATATCGTAACCGCCAAAGAGTACCGAATTTGCTCCTAATTTCAAATGTAATTCTCCTTCTGTAGGGATGGATATTGCGTTGCTCTCCCTACAATTACCCTTTTAACGGCGGAAGTGGATGTGGACGTACCACAATACCGCCTTCTTCATAAGACTCTATCGCCGCCCACGTATACTCAAGTGTCGCGAGCGCGTCTCTACCCGAGGCGCGTAACTGCTCTTTCGGTACACCATTCGTGACATCTTCTAAAAAAGCATGAATTCTCAGTGGAAAGGTTTGAGCGAAGTCATTGATGCCGGACTCTGTGACAATAGGTTCGTCAGAGAAATCGGGAGCACCCGGGGAGGGCCAATACGTCACTTTTTCGATGCAGTTTTCGATGCAGAAGGTGCCACGTGTGCCTGCGAGTTCGACACTCCACCAACCGCCGAGACCGAATGTAGCATCGCCACGATGGCTCAATAGGTAGCCGATACACCCATTTTCAAAACGGAGATGTATGCTGTTAATGGAGACCATCACATCTCCAGCACCGCGTCTAAAATGTGGACGATTCATGAAGGCTTGGACGTGGGTTATATCGCCACAGAAATGACGCATCACACTGAAGGGGTGCGCCAGAAAGGCTTTCACGTGGAAATAGGGAAAGCCGTCTGACCGCGGGGCTTTCGAGTAACTATAGCCAAACTCACCGCCGGGAAATCCCATTTTGTGAAGACAGTAAATCTGTTCCCCGATGTGTCCATCCTCAATATATTTCTTCGCTTGCTCCGCAGGCGGCGTGAAATTATGGTTCAGGTTACAGCCGAGATAGAGGTCCTCTTTCGTGGCTTTCGCTACCATCTCTCGCGCCTGTCCGATATCGTTAGAGAGCGGTTTCTCAACGAGTACGTGTTTTCCCTTATCGAGAGCCTCCATTGTTGGTTCATAGTGCCAACTACCGTTCTCGTATCCACCGGTGCCGACATCGACGATATCCAAGTCGGGTTCGCCATCAATCATATCCGCTACGCTATAGTATGCCTTTACACCGAAACGTTCCGCCGCACTGTCTGCCCGCTCTTTCGCGATATCGCACACCGCAACCAGTTCCGCTAAGTCGTCATTTGCGTGACAGTTCGCATGATTATTGCCAATTCCACTCATGCCAACAACGCCAACTTTTAATGCCATTTGTAGTTAATCCTTCCAATGATGAAATTGATTTCGTCTATAGGGAAGACGTGCAGTTTAAATTTATGCTTGCCCGTAACACCCCACAGCGACTTTAGCATTTATTATAAGATTATTCGTGCTTTTGTCAACAAATATCTCCAAAAATATACTTGACAGCAATTCCGTTACGTGCTATCTTCTTCATAAGAGAATCAACGCACCTCAATCTCCGTAGGAACACGCTATCGCTCGAAGGAGGAAACGACAGATGAGTATCAGTGTCGGGATGGTAGGCTTAGGCATGTTCGGACCGGCGTTTATCCAATCGTATAAGTCCCATCCAGATGTACATCGTCTCGCGCTCTGCGATTTGCGCGAAGACCGGTTGACGAAATATGCAAAGCAGTTTGAAATTTCTGAAACCTATTCAAGTCTTGATGACATCTGCAGATCGGATTTAGATGCGCTCGTGATCATCACGCAGCACTGGATGCACGCCCCGCAGGCAATTCAAGCCATGGAATCCGGAAAGCATGTCTATACCGCTGTCCCTGCTGCGGCATCTTTAGATGAATGTGAGGCACTTGTCAGAACCGTTGCGCGAACCGGAATGATATACATGAACGGGGAGACGAGTTATTTCCGTCCAGAAACCGCCTTCTGTCGTCAGAAAGCAGCGGAGGGGGCGTTCGGGGAGTTCGTTCATTGCCGTGCCGAGTATTTTCATGACATGGACCACGGGCTCTACGATGTGGCGAAAAATCGGTGGGGAGCGCAGTGGGGACGCGATAAAATGGGCGGTATCCCGATGTATTATCCAACCCACTCAACCTGTTTTCCTATCTCCGTAATGAAAGCGCACGCAACATCGGTTTCCGCACAGGGATATATCTATCCGAACGACGATTGGTTTCGAACGGACACCATTCACAAAAATCCCTACTCCAACGAAGTCGGACTTTTCACAATGAACAACGGAGCAACAATGCAAATCTGTGAGTTCCGGCGGGTTGGACACCCCGGATCTGAACGCGTCAGTGGTATTTATGGGACAGAGGGGAGTTACGAACAAAGTCTCGCGGGATGCGTTTGGGCAGACAAACACGGGAGAGAAATCGTCGAGCCTTCAAGATCGCACGAAGATCTTCCGGATACACTCGCTGCGGATCTCGGCGGACATGGCGGTTCACACGCCTATATCGTACACGAATTCGTGGATTCCGTCAATCGTCAACGATTGCCACGCGTCAACGTTTGGGAGGCGGTTCGATATTGTGCACCCGGGTTTGTTGCACATGAATCTGCTTTGCGAGACGGAGAATTACTTCCAATTCCGGATTGGGGAGACGCACCAGAAACTTAGAACAGAAGATTATCCTTGATTTTTATTGCATTTTACGGTATACTATACTCTTTAAGGATTTCTAATGGCTGGATACCATGCAAATCGGCGCGTAACCTTCGGCTAAATAGAAAACAATCGGACATTAATCAACGCACACTAAGAATCTGAGGTCAATAAGGAGTTTAGAATGGCTACTGAATACGCGGGGGCCTATGATACGTCGGCAATCCCGTCTGATGTTGCCCGCGAAATTGAAATTTATGAAATTCAACTCGGTCGGGTTCAAGCCGGCCAAGTCGAAGAGACGCTCTTTACCGAATTTAGACTTCGGCATGGGGTTTACGGGCAGCGCGATGATAGATCGCAGATGATCCGTGTTAAAATTCCGTTCGGCGGACTCACAGCCGTACAACTTGAAATGTTAGCAGATGTAGCCGAAGAATTCTCGGACAACATCATTCACATTACGACACGTCAAGATGTCCAATACCATTATGTAGACATCAACAACACCCCCGAGTTGATGCGCCGTCTCGCGAGCGTGGACATCACAACAAAGGAGGCGTGTGGTAATGTCGTGAGAAACGTCACAGCATGCCCCCTCAGCGGGGTCTGCCAAGATGAGACGTTTGACATAACGCCCTATTCTAAGGCGTTGTCTGCATTCCTTTTGGGACACCCAGATGCCCAAGATTTTGGTCGTAAGTTCAAAATCGCGTTTTCTGGATGTGAAGAACACGCCTGTGGTTTGGCAAACATGCACGACATCGGGGCAGTTGCCGCCGTTAAAGAGGTGGATGGCGAGGTCAAGCGCGGCTTTAAACTTTATGTTGGCGGTGGACTCGGTGCAGTACCACATCAAGCGAAAGTGTTTGATGATTTCGTCTCCGCAGAAGAACTGCTCCCGATTTCACAATCGATTTGCAGAGTCTTCACCCGTTTAGGGGAACGCCGGAATCGGAATAAGGCGCGTCTAAAGTTTGTGATCGCCAAATACGGCATTGAGGAATTCCGTACACAGGTACTTGACGATCGGGCTACACTACGCCACGATCCGGAATGGACAGCATATCTGGACAATCTCGACGCTTACAACGAAAGTCCGCTCAAGGCACCGACGCAGCTCAATGGTGCTTCGAGACCTGACGGGTTTGAACAGTGGTATCAATCCAACGTGCGGTTACAGAGTCAACCCGGTTATGCTTTTGTGACGATTACGTTGCCTCTGGGCGATATTACTGCAGATCAGACGCGTGCTTTGGCAGATATTTCTCGGAAATATGTGAAAGACACTATCCGTGCCACAGTCGAACAGAACATCGTTCTCCGTTGGGTGACAATGACAGATCTCCCCGCGCTCTATCGCGAACTGAAGGCGATCGGTCTCGGGGACCCAGGTGCGGAATCCATGGTTGATATTACCGCTTGCCCGGGTACTGACTCCTGCAAACTCGGTGTTTCTTCTTCACGGGGTCTGGCAGCGCACCTGCGAAACTATTTCATTGAAACCGGTGTGCAGAATGAAATTAAAGACTTTCGGATTAAGATTAGCGGATGCCCTAACTCCTGTGGACAGCATCATATCGCGAATATTGGTTTCTTCGGTTCCTCGCGCCGGATGGGCGCGCATATTGCACCTTACTATCAGGTGCTGCTTGGTGGACACATGGTGGAAAACGCCAGTTCTTATGGACTTGCCACTGGTAAAATCCACGGCAAATATATTCCGACGTTCATTGAGGAGTTGACCGGTAAGTATACGGCGGAACGAAATGAGGAAGAATCCTTCACCGATTACGTCGCACGACTCGGTAAGGCGGAGATCAAGCAAATCTTATCCAAGTACGATAAGATTCCATCTTATGAGGAAGCACCAGAGTTCTATGTAGACACCGGCGACACGAAAGATTACCAACTCAAAACAGGTGTTGGTGAGTGTGCAGGAGAGGTCGTCGCACTCGTCTCCATGAAGCTGGAAGAGGCAGATCGGCTTATCTATGAATCCGGTTTGGACTTGGAAAAGGGTGTATTTCAAGATTCCGCAGAATTGGCTTTTAACGCGATGATCAGAGCTGCAGATGGACTCTTGACGACGGTAGGCTTGCAATATATTGACGACGCGACCACCGTCAACGAATTCCGCACCCACTTCTTTGAACCCGGTAACTTCTTCCCCGGTTACGGCGCGCATATCTTCAAAGCAACAGAGGAAGATGCTTCTACGTTTGACCACGAATTGTCACACCGCCGCGTTGAAGAAGCTACACTCTTCGTTGAAGAATCGCATAACGTCTATAACCGTATGCGCATCAAGCAAGAGGAAGAGGAAGAGAGCCGTCGTAAACGCCGTCGTAAACGACCTGCCCGGAAACCAAGGGTTGTCAAGGAAACGAAGCCGGTTGAAGAAATCGTGGATAGCCTCGATCTGAAGGGTGTTGCCTGTCCGTTCAACTACGTCCAAGCAAAGATTCGGTTGGAAACGATGGACCTCGGTCAGCTTCTCGAAGTCACCATCGACGATGGCGAACCGATTGAGAACGTCCCGAAGAGCCTCACCAACGATGGGCATGAGATTGTTGACACCAAGAAGGTTGGACAGCACTACCGTCTCACCGTTCGGAAGGGTGAGTAGGGTATAATATTTTTCTATCTGGTAGGGGTGGGTTTCAAACTCATCCCTACAAGCCGTTACTGCCATGGAGCAGATAGTAAGCGCGTAACGATAGTAAACTCAACAATAACAGACCCATCCGATAGAGTGAGTGTGTGCAGCCCCTTCTTCAGAATTGGAAAATCTATCTTGATACATGTTGCTTGAATCGTCTTTTCAACGATCAGACCCAAGCGAGGATTTGCCAGGAAACTGGAGCTGTTAAGATAATTCTTGCCCGATTCTTCACAACACAATGGCAGTGGCTTACCAGCACGGTGCTAATCAATGAGATCAGCAGGACTCCCAATAAAACGTTACATACTGAAATGAAAGTCTTGTTGGATCTCGCAAACCAAAATGTCACAATTGGCGTAGCGGAAACAGCACGCGGAACCCAATTAGAATTATTGGGATTTAAGTGGCTGGATGCTTTGCATATCGCTTCTGCCGAAAGTGGTCAGGCGGATTCTCCTAACAACCGATGATCGGATGCTCAGAAGGGCAAAACGCTTTCATTTACAACTTCGTGTCCGTGTTGAAAATCCTTATACATGGTTAGAGGAGATTAGTAAAGATGAACATACAAACTCTGCTTGAAGATGAGATGGCAGAACTCCGTCGTCGAAATCCGGATGTTCACGCGCTTTTAGAAAAAATATTTCAACACAAAGATGGAAAAGGTGATTATTCTATCGAACGGCATAAATGGATGGAAACGTTTGATAAGGAAACATTTTTGAAAGAAATACGTCAAATTGAGACCTGTAAGAAAGTAGAGTAAAAGCAATGTTGCTTTTAACATCAGAATATCAGTGCTGAGATTCAGGAATAGTGTGCTGGTAATTAAAATATCGCAGGTGAACCCTGCTCTTACAAGAAAAGCCCATCTGGGCGTTATGTTTATAGGAAATTTTTTACCAGAATGGATCTACAACAGATTAACATTAAGGTTTTTACAACCGAAGATAGCAAAATCAACCATACCAACTTCATCAAGGTCTTCAACCGTTGGATGGAGGAGGCGGATTCAGAAGATTATTTGAACTACGCCGACTATTCGCACGTTGATGCAGGACCGGGTGTACTGTTGATTTTGAAGCAAGCCAACTATAGCATCGACAGTGCTTACCATGAGGACGGATTCCTCTATAACCGGAAACATGCAGTCGAAGGCGACAATGCTGACAAAATTCGCCAAGCACTTGCAGAAGTGCTCTCCAAATGTGAGCAACTTGAAGCAGCAGCGGAATTGGAAAACGCGGTGCATTTCGACGGCGCAAATCTCCTGTTTATGATAAACAATCGGCATATCGCACCGAATACATCCGAAACAGCAACGTCCGTTGAGGCAGACCTAACACCTGTCCTACAACAGATGTATGGCGGTGACGATTTCACGGTGGAACGCACTTCCGAAGACGCACGCGAACGGTTCGCTTTGCGAGTCTCGGCGAATTCCGATAAACCGATTTCAGAACTCCTCTCTAATCTGGGAGCCTAAGATGTTTAACTTCAGCAACGAACAGATTGAACGCTACAGCCGACATATTATTCTCAACGAAGTCGGTGGGATGGGGCAGACGCGGTTGCTTGAATCGAAAGTGCTACTCATCGGGGCAGGCGGACTCGGTTCCCCTATTGGAATGTACCTTGCAGCGGCAGGGGTCGGCACGCTTGGCATCGTTGACGACGATGCCGTTGATCTCAGTAATTTGCAACGTCAAATATTGCACGGCATCAGCGACATCGGCGTTTTGAAGACGAAATCCGCAGAAGCCACTATCGCAGAGATGAACCCAGATGTCAAGGTGATCCCCTACAACGAGCGTATCACTTCAGAAAACGCTTTTGAGATATTAGAGCAGTATGACCTCATTGTTGATGGGTGCGACAACTTCCCGACCCGCTATCTCATCAACGACGCATGTGTTATGCTTGGCAAGCCGATTGTGCACGGCAGCATTTCCCAGTTTGAAGGACAGGTTACCGTCCTTTACCCGGGCAAAGGACCGTGTTATCGATGTATCTTTCCCGAACCGCCACCTCCAGGGATGGCACCGAGCTGCCAAGAAGCCGGGGTCTTTGGTGTGTTACCCGGCATTATCGGCACAATCCAAGCCGTTGAAGCACTTAAAGTCCTGCTGAACATCGGTGAATCGCTCATCGGGAGCCTTCTGCTTTTCGACGCGTTATCCATGGATTTCAACAAACTAAAACTCCGCCAAAATTGCGATTGCCCGATGTGTGGTGAAAATCCCACCATCCATGAATTGATGGATTACGAGGAATTCTGTGAGGTGCGTTGGTAGTCCAACGAATTTTCATGGCTATAGACTATCGCAGATTTCATGTGTGTCAACGCCGCGTGAATCTGCGGGAGTTCCTCAAATCCGTAGGATATACGGAATTGTCGTTTCCCGACCTCGACCATGTCGCCAGCTGAATGGACACAGTGTTCACCCGGAATGTAAATTACTTTTGGATGTTGGGAAACCGGCGGTCCATCGACCGCTTCTCGTTGAGTTGTTCGCGTCAAAAACTTGAAAAAATCAGAGGTCATATCTGTTGTGACACTCGATAGCGTCAAGTAGTAGTAGAAGCCAGCACTCCCACCCCTGCACTCCTGAACGTTATCACTCAGTAATTCTGCTATCCATGCTTTGACCTGTTTTGCCTTCTGGTGGTACCCTTTATTAACTTTTTGGATTTGTGCTTCAATACCGTGGTCAAGCAGGTAGCTTGCGATTTCTTGATTGATGAGCGGAGCACTGAACCCAATGTCACTTGTGCGTTGGATAACGCTGTCGAGCAATGGACCTTTCGGACCGATGAGGTAACCGATACGTAACCCAGGAGCAAGGATTTTTGACAGAGTGCCAATTTCATAGACAATACCGAGTGTATCGTAGCAGAGCGCAGACACCAAAGGTTCAATCGCACTGTCATGCACGAGGTCGCTGTAAGCGTTGTCAAAAAAAATAGGGATTTTTCGTCCGACTTCGTATGAAAGTCGAGTAACAATATCAACGAGCTCTCTCTTACGGTCGTTGGATAGAATTGTGCAGGTCGGATTGTTAACCGTTACAACATAAAAAAAACGGATAGCCTCTTTTTCAGTGCCGAGCCCCGTTAGTTTGGTCCTCAAACGTTCAGCATCAAGTCCTTCGTTATCTTCAGGTATCGCGAGAACGCTAAAACCTTTCCTCTCCAAATCATTGCAGTAGATATAATACATCGGGTCCGCGGTCAGCACGATACCGGCAGGAAGTAGGTGGGTGATGCTCTCTAACAAACTCGTTGCC
The DNA here is from genome assembly GCA_009839745.1 of Candidatus Poribacteria bacterium. Taxonomy (NCBI): domain Bacteria; phylum Candidatus Poribacteria; species Candidatus Poribacteria bacterium. The sequence goes on along the minus strand of VXPE01000036.1, from coordinate 87,368 downwards.
CCGTTTGCACCGATAACAATCTCCCGACTGTTTAAGGTCTGTTCAGTGATGCCACCGATCCGATTCTCAATGTGAAACCTTCTGAGTGACGCAATCAGATTCGGCGAACCTTGTGCCCCGCCGTAATTGAGGGATGCGCGGTATTTTTTAGGGTGTGCGAGAACTGCTTCGCAGGCGTGTTGAATCTGCTGATGCGGAATCGTCCGTTCATTGACGTATCCGACACCGAGATTGATGTCGCGTCCGTCTCGAAAACCGACAGCAAAATCGGTCATCAGCTGATTAACAGGGGAGGGTATACTTGAGACTTTTCCGTAATCAGAAAGTAGAACGTCTTGGATCTTCATATTTCGTTGGAATTCTGCGCGTTTATAGCAGGTCTCTCAATGCGGATTCAAGCGTTCGGTGGTGAAATTCGTAGCCGCTGACTTCCGTTTTCTCTGGAAGCACGTTCTGGCTCAACACAACGAAGTCTGCAAATTCACCCATCATCAACCGCAAGCCGAACGTCGGGACAGGAAACAGGGTGGGTCGCCGTAACACAGTACCGAGCGTCTTTGTGAATTCCACATTTCTGACAGGAGCAGGTGCTGTTGCATTCAAAGGACCACGAATCTCTTCATTCTCTAAAGCGTGTGTCACAATACCAACCACATCGTCGACATGAATCCAAGACATCCATTGCCGACCGCTGCCAAGTATGCCACCGATTCCCATTTTAAAAGGTGGGAGAACCTGTGTTAACAATCCACCGCCTAATCCAAGCACAAGTCCAATACGGACCATGACCACCCGAATCCCAAACGCATTCGCTTTTTGTGCCTCTGTCTCCCATTCTTGACAGACTTTGGCGAGAAAGTCGGTCCCGGCGGGTGATGCCTCCGTAAAATGCTCATCGCCACTATCACCATAGTATCCGATTGCGGAAGCACAGACAAGCACATCGGGTTTTGTGGGCAACCCATCAAACGATTCAACGAGGTTTCGGGTCGAGAGAATTCGGCTATCCCGGATCCGTCGTTTTTTTTCGGCGTTCCATCTACCGGCGATGGTTTCACCAGCCAGATGAACAACCGCTTTCACATCTGATGTAGCTTCTGAAGGAAGTTTTTCGGTTTCAGGATTCCAACCATAAACCGCTCTTGCGGACTTCAATTTCGTTTCTGCGCGTGTCGGGTTGCGAGATAATACATGCACGGTATCCCCCCGCTCGTGGAGGGCAGTGCAGACTCGGCTCCCAATGAATCCGGTACCCCCGGAGACCAATACATTTGCCATTTTTTCTCCTTGCGTTTCCTATTTTGACAACTCAGTGATAACGGTCTCTAATTTCCGATAGTCGTCGACAACAGCATCGCTCAGCGTGTCGTCTCCTTCTCCTTTATTGAAGCCTGCGAAACGAATCGCTTTCATCCCCGCATTTTTCGCGCCGACAATATCCGTTCGGAAAATATCGCCGACGTGCACCGCTGTCGCGGGTTCAGCGTTCAGTTGTGCTAACGTTGAATGGAATTGCACCACTTGAGGTTTTGTATAGTCCGTTTCGTCGGAGAATGTGAAAGCTGTAAAATATTGTAAGATGCCGTCACGCGCCATCAGTTTTCGAGCAAAACTGCCGGGCGTTAGTGCCGAATCTGATATGATTCCAAGTGGATAGCTTTCACTCAACCGAGAAATGACCGATTTGACGTGTGGCATCATAATCGGCGGGGCTTCCAAGAAAGCTGCGCCAAGACACGCAATTAACTGGTCAAAGTCTTCCTCCTCCAGTTGAAGGTGAAGTACCTCAGCAAATCGATGCATGCACCGCTTCACTGAGATCCCCTTATGTTGATGCCATAGAGATGCCACCAAATTGTATGCCTCTTCAAGTCCGAATTCCACGTCATCCAATGTGCAAGTATAGTCGCGGCTGCCAAGATACGTATGACAGTGCTTGACACGTATCGCCTGACGCTCTCGCCAATTGATATCGGAATCTGCATAAAGGGTTTGCCAAAAATCGAATGTAATAGCCTTAAGCATCAATTGTTTCCATTTCTAATTTGTGTTTCCAGTTCACGGTAGAAGCGACTCATATTACAAAGCATAATTCCATTTTACCCGATTTAGTCGAAAAAATCAAGAGAGAATGTGGATTTCTTCAGGTATAAGAAAACCACATTGAAGCCCAAACGCCCGTTGTGTAACCGCAAGAAATAATTAAAGAATCAAAATAGACTTGCAATTTCCTTTCAAAAGTGATACCATAATTAGAGGTAGACAATCAATAGGCAAATAGGTTGTGTCCGATGTGTAGGGAGGAATACGAAGTTGCGGTTGAATCGTCGAATTATCCCTGGGTATACGACCACCCGTTTAATACTCGTTTACTTCATCGTCGGATTAGGCACACTGATATTTGGGTTCTTCCATTATACCCAACAGATTTCTCGACTGAACACGGATATAGAAGCCCAAATAGACCTTTTCGCTGATCTCGCAGCGGAACTCCCCGGCGTGGAAAACCGAGGATTGCAACAGAAATTAATTACGATCGTCAAAAAGTCATTCGCTGAGGACAGAGCGCGCACATTCTCGTTTATCATCACCGATGCACAGGAAAACGTCTTAATTACACGAGGCGTTGACCTACAATTAGACGCAAAGATCGACAGTTTGGATATCAAGGTAAACCAAAGTGAGGATATCTCGTTAACACAAGATGAGCGCGCTTTACTACAGTCAACATTAGCGCGCATGAAAAAAAAGCATCTACCCCGTGAAATACACATGCTCCTTGAAGACAGGAAGTTAAAGGGGTATATTTACTACGGCGATGCCGCACCCAGTGAAATGGTACATCTGCCTTTTGTGATAACTGATACCACTGGCACACCTCAGAAATGGCAGATATGGGGCGATGTTATTACTGCGGATCAGGCAACTGCGGAGGAACAGGAACGAGCGAAAATTTTTATTGAGAATGCACCAGCATCCTCTGTGATTGAAACGACGCCCCAATGGCACAAGGGCTACTTTTATTACGAGAGTAAGCCATACTATGGATTAATCGTGCCTCTCATTGCACCGGTGGTCCTGTTAGCATTTGGAACTGTTTGTTTCCTCGTCTACCAACGGATAAAGTCTTATGAACACTCGGCAATTTGGGGAGGCTTAGCCAAAGAGACCGCACATCAACTCGGAACACCTATCTCGTCGCTGTTGGCGTGGACAGAACTTCTGCATGAACGCGGTAAGGAGAAAGAGGATCCAACACTCGTTGAACTCTCCGAAAGCATGAGGAACGATCTGGAGCGTTTGCAGAAAACAACAGCGCGCTTCGGTATGATTGGCACGCAGCCCCCTCTTACCGAAGTGAATATGGATGAAGTATTTGAAGAAGTCCGAGCATATTTTGAAAAACGGCTGCCACATATTAGTCGACGCGTTGAAATCCGATTGAAATTGCATAAAATACCGCCTATACTCGCAAACGCGCAATTACTGCACTGGGTATTTGAAAACTTAATTCGTAATTCGTTGGATGCAATGGACAAGACAGATGGATGGATCCAGATTGAACCAAGGCATGATAAACGACGCGGCGATATTGTTATCCAATATGCGGACAATGGAAGTGGAATTACCCGCGAAAATCAGCGAAAGATCTTTGAACCCGGGATGTCTACTAAGGCACACGGATGGGGACTCGGATTAACAGTCGTCCAACGGATCATCCGTGAGTACCATCACGGAAGCATCCGCATGGTTAAAACGAATCCTGACGGAACAACTTTTGAAATTCGACTGCCAGTCGCGTAACCCGTATTAACGGACGGTATAGGCAAAATGATTGCCTGTGCATTTTCCCTACTGCCGTCGAGGTGAAAACGTTCACTCTCATTAATTGGGCACCGGACCGCACCTGAGCAGATTTTGAAAACTTACGTATGTCACAAACACACCAAATCTTATGGATTGATGATGAAATAGAAGCGTTGCAACCGCATATTCTTGTGCTACGCGACCGAGGCTACGCAGTCACGCCCGTGACAAATGGCGAAGACGGCATCGCGCTTTTAGCGCGCGGTGATACGCAGTACAGTGCTATCCTACTTGACCAGGTGATGCCCGGTAAAGATGGAATGGCAACGCTCGATGCAATTCGCACCATCAATACACAAATCCCTGTTATCCTTGTCACCCAATCCAGCGATGAGCAATTTGTTGAGGTCGCTCTCGGCAAGCAGATAACCGATTTCTTGGTAAAACCGATCGGTGTAGCCCAGATCGTCTCAACACTGAAGCGCGTCCTTGATCAACCGCAGATAGTCATAGATCAGATTCCGAGTCGCTACACCACTGATTTCAACGCTATTCGAGCAATGAAGGACTCGTCCCCGAATTGGCAAGACTGGGTCAATATCTATGTGAAATTATTACAATGGGATCTGGTGTCTGAGAAGTTAGCCGAGGGAGGATTAGAGGAAACACATCTTGCACAGAAGAAGGAGTGCAATACCGAATTCTCTGACTTTGTCGCAACACATTATCCTGATTGGGTTGCGGGGAGTTCTGACGCACCCCCCTTATCGGTCAATGTTCTCGATCAGCATGTTATCCCTCAACTTCAATCTGGAAAATCTGTTTATTTTATTGTGGTTGACTGCTTTCGCTTAGACCATTGGTTGGCAGTTGAATCACTTTTGTACCCTTATTTCTCTATCGAACGTCAATATAGTTTTTCAATCCTACCGAGTGCGACAATGTACGCACGAAATGCCCTCTTCAGCGGCTTGTTTCCAATAGAGATTGCCGAACGCTATCCACAATACTGGCAGGAAGAATCTGATGGGGACACAAGTACAAACCGCTACGAACGCCAGCTCCTCGAAGCACATCTCAAGCGCAGGGGTATCAAACTGAAGCCCGGGGTCCAGTACTTCAAGATTTTTGATACTCGAGGGGGCAACACCTACAAAAAACGGGTTGCCGCGAACACGCGCGTGAGCCTCTCAGCACTGGTCGTCAATTTTATTGATATCTTGACCCATCAGCGCTCACAATCCGATGTCCTACAACAGCTCGCGCCTGATGAATCCGCTTTTCGAGCTTTGGCCCGCTCATGGTTCTCGCATTCGGTATTTTTCGATATTTTACGCATTATTGCAGCACAAAACGCAACTGTAGTCCTCACCAGCGATCATGGTTCTGTCTTCTGTAACAGGGCAACCCGCGCTTACGGTAATCGTGATACGACTACCAGCCTCCGATTTAAAATCGGCTCTAACTTGGGATGCGAAGAACGTGAGGCGGTGTATCTCCGAAATCCAAAGGAGTATCGACTACCGGCGGAAAATGCAAGCAAGGACTACATTCTCGCGAAAGACGATTATTATTTCGTCTATCCGAACGATTTTTATAAGTATAAACGGCAGTTTCAAGGAGGGTTCCAGCACGGCGGTATCTCGATGGGTGAACTCATAACGCCTGTCGTCACACTAACACCGCGGCTGTAAAGCGCAGCTTGCAAGTCCAGATGAAATAGATAGTACACCGCACACTCACTGATTTGACTGAAGCGTCCTATTTGAAAATGTATACGCTTCGCAGCGCACCAACGAAACGTGGGACACACCCTACGAAGCCCTCGCTGCTTTTTGCAATGCTGCCGATTTTTGACACGACAATTAACCGAGGTGCCTTTTGAAAAAAGGCACGATAGGAGGTACTAATGGAAAAGGAGATACTTATTTCTGATGATGAGTATGAAACGCGCTGTGCGGTACTTGAGGAGGGAGTGCTGAATGAAATTTACATTGAACGGAAAGCAGCAACGCAAACATTGGGGAATCTCTACAAAGGACGCGTTGAGAACGTACTACCCGGAATGCAAGTAGCATTCGTTGATATTGGATTGGAACGGCATGCCTTTCTACATATTTCTGACCTCAAATATGAGCATGCTGACGAAGATGAGGACGCAAATGGGAAACGCAACGGAGACCGAAAATCCAGCAAAAACACCGCAGTATTGGACCTGAAGGGAAAGCAGACCAAACAGACACGCGGTGGACGCGGGTTCCCATTTCTCATAAGTGACCTCATTTCAAAGAAACAGGAACTCCTCGTTCAGGTCGGCAAGGAGCCTATCGGCACAAAGGGGGCACGGGTTACCAGTAACATCACGCTCCCTGGACGTTATGTCGTCTACATGCCCAATTCCTCGAATATCGGCGTATCGCGACGCATTGAGTCTGCTTCTGAAAGAGACAGACTTCGTAGTATGGCAAAGGCAGTAAAAGCCGACGTTGAAGGCGGATTTATCATCCGTACTGCCGCTGAAGGTTTGAACGAAACCGAGTTCGCAGCCGAAATTCGATACCTTATTGACCAATGGAAACAGGTATGCACCCGCGCAGACAAAAAATCTGCACCCAGTCTCGTCAGTAGAGATCTCAGTTTTACCAATAGGATCGTCCGGGATATGCTCACGAAGGAGGTCAAGCAATTCCTTATCGATTCAGACGCAGGGTATCAGGAGACGATGGAATACGTCTCCTCTGTCATGCCTGATCTGAAAGCGCGCGTCTCGCTCTATCGGGAAGATTCGACACTCTTTGATGCTTACGGGGTTGAACGCGCACTCAAGGAAGCACTCAGCGAGAAAATTTGGCTCAAATGTGGAGGGCATATTATCATCCAAGAGACTGAAGCCATGGTCTCGATTGATGTCAACACCGGTCGATTCGTTGGAAAGTCTGACCCAGATAACACGATTCTCAGTGCTAACCTTGAGGCTGTTGAGGAAGTCGTCCGCCAAATTCAATTGCGGGACTTAGGTGGGATTATCGTCGTTGATTTTATTGATATGGAAGAGGCTGCGCACCGGAAACGTGTCTTTAAAATGCTACAGGAAGCACTCCGAAAGGACCGGGCCCGCACAAATATCCTTCATTTCTCAGATTTAGGGCTCGTTGAGATGACACGCCAGCGCACCCGTCCAAGCCTCTCTACCCTACTGATGGAGAAGTGCCCTTACTGCGATGGACACGGCACTGTTCTATCTGTTGAAACCGTTGTCATTCAGTTGCTACGTGCGATAAAGATGGCGCATAAACAAACGCGGCAGCCCCAATTACGGGTTACCGCGAATGACTATGTCGTCTTGCATATAAAGTCGAAGATGTCGAATAAATTGCGGGAACTCAGGAAGTCATTAAAGTTAGATCTCATTCTGGAACCTGATGCCGACTTACACCTCGAAGATTACCGAATCTTTGTCGGAAAAGGTGAAGAGGTCTTTCTCAATTAACGCAATCGAAGGCACCTTTTAAGGTATGCGTTATAACGAATTGCAGATCTGAATTGACATTGATACGTTTTTAGGGTATAATTTAATCAGAATTGAAAAGGAGTGATAAAAATGTATGCAGTCTTTGCGAGCGGCGGGAAACAGCATCGGGTGGAGGTAGGAAGCCTAATTGATGTTGAAAAACTCGATGCAGCGGTCGGTGACAGTGTCACCTTCTCGTCCGTTTTGGCTGTCGCTGACGATGAGGGTCAGTTACAAGCCGGCTCGCCTTATCTTGACAATACTTCAGTTACAGCTGAAGTGGTTCAGCAGGCACGCGGGAAAAAGATGGTTGTCTTCAAATCGAAACGCCGTAAAGGTTACAAACGTAAGTTAGGGCATCGTCAATCATTTACACGCGTGAAAATTACCGCTATTGGCGCGGTGGAGGAACAATCTGATGGCTCATAAGAAAGGCGGCGGAAGCACCCGGAACGGACGCGACAGTATCGGAAAGCGACTCGGTGTCAAAAGATTTTCCGGAAATTATGTCACCGCAGGGAGCATTCTCACCCGACAGCGTGGAACGCACATCCACCCCGGAAACAACGTTGGGGTCGGAAGAGACTATACGCTCTTCTCGAAAATTGATGGATATGTATGGTTTGAGCGGAAAGACAAATATCGCCGAAAGGTGAGCGTCTATACAGAGCGTCCTGAATTTTAGCGGATTTACCCGTCTCAGGAATCAACGACCAGAAGCCTCGCCTTAGGGTGTTGCAGTCCGCACCACCCCAAGCGAGGCTTTTTTACTCCAAAGCCTCCTGCATTTACATTTGGAGCAGATTAAAAAAAGGTGTCCCAAAGTTCAAACCCACAGTGTTTAACCGCAAGGAAAATTAAAAAAATGAAACGGGCAATCTGGCTCATAACGCTGATAGTCGTCCTCGGGTGTGGTGGACAATTACAGCAACTCGCCCTCGAAACGATGGAGAATGCTCAGGTCGCTCTGACTTCTGCCAACGCGATGGGGGCACAGGAGGCTGCCGATACCCCATTACGCACCGCTCAAGAGATGCTCGTCACGGCTGAAAACGCAATGGATGCTGGTGATGTAGAGCAGGCATATCGACTCGCACTCCGCTCGTATCTTCACGCGCGAATCGCAACTGAGATCGCCATCGCAATTCGCGAGGAAGCAAACGTTCAAGAGGTACAAGCGCAGCTCACGCTTACCGAGCAGAACGTCGACGCGGTGCTCCAGAGACTTGAGGCGATGAAAGCTGAACTTGAAGCCTTAAAGAAATTCTAAGAGAATCAAGTGTTGTAACTATAGAACGACTCGATGGATATGCGACCTTAACCGATAACTGACAACTGACAACTATAAAGATGAAATATTACGGATTGCTACTTTTGGTTACATGCTTTATCGTATCTGGATGCCCTGCACCAGAGATCGATGAAGTCATACTTGCGACACAATTCCAAGACGCGCAGCAGGCGATCAATGATGCAGCCGCATTGGATGCTGAACCTCTGGTGCCAGAGGAATTCGGGCGGGCAGTGAAACTTCTGAATTTCGCTCGGAACTCGCGAGAAAAGGGAGACATCCCCCAAAGTGCTGAATTTGCGTATCAGGCAGAATTGGTTGCGCAGATCGCCAGCGCAAAGGCACGGCAGCATCGCGCTCGACAAAAAGTCGTTGCCCTCCGAGAACAGATATACCAACAAATTATAAAGGCACACGAGCACGAACTCGAAATCGCCCGTATCCGTGAGGCGATCCTTGAGGAACAACTCGCCCGTGCGTTGAGCGCTCGAGACAAGGGGCAACTGCAAACAGAGCAGCTTTCGACGGAACTCGCGCATTTAAAAACATCGCTACATCAGACGGAACTTCGCCTGTCGCTCACAAGTGTAGAATCACTCGTTAGTGTTTCACAATACACCTATCCAGCGATCGAAACAACTGCAGGCTACGAACGTGCCCAAGCATCAATCGCTTCGATAGTGAACCTTATTGAGCAAGAGGCGTTCGTTGAAGCAGCGGATGCTATCTCGGATGCACAGAAACTCGCCGACAACCTTTACCAGTTAGCGCAGGAAAAACAGGAGGAAGACGCAGTAGCGAGGACAAGCGCGCATATCGCAATCACGAAGGCGGAAGTAATCATTCAGCGTGCGCAATATCTCAATGCCAACCAACACGCAACAGAGCAATTCCAAAAGGCAACAGCACAATTGAAACGTGCAAAGCAGGAATTAGCCACCCATCGCTACGAGCAAGCACAACAATTTGCGCAACAGGCGCAACAAACCGCCGATGAGACAGTCGTAATCTCGGAAGCGGCGGAATTTAGACAACGCGCACAGAGAGAGTTAGATCGGCGGGCAGCGGGAGCACAACAAGCGGTTGATGTACTGAAACGAAATCTCGCAGCACAAGCAAAGACACAGGTCCCACAGTTAGAAGCACGACTCTATGAACTTGCCAATACGGCGTATACAAAGGCAAAAACCGCATTAGCAGACAAGGAATATGAGACGGCTGTCGCAGCTTCCGCGGAGGGCGGTGATTATCTGGAACGCGCCGTTGCAAACGCACAACGAATAACATCGGCGAAGTCAGATTTACTAAACGCAGCAAAGCGAATCCCTAAAGCTACCGTTATAGAGCAGAGCGATAGTGTCCTCATCCGTATCAGAGGAAACGTGTTTGCCCACGGCAGCATCCAACTTCAAAGAGAATTTTTCGCGACGTTTGAGCAACTCGCAAAAGTCTTACGTCGGGATAGTTTCAGCAGTTATCCGATTCGAATCGAGGTACACACAAGTGCCTTGGGAAATGCGAACGTCAATCGAAATGTAAGTATGGGGCGTGCAGACGCAATCAAGAGGTCCCTCGTTGAAGAACGCGTCAACCCAGAACGCCTCACCGCTGTAGGCTTGGGAGAAACCGCGCCTCTTATCGAAGCCGGTCCCAACAAAGAGGAACAGAACCGTAGAATTGATATAATTGTCAAGACAAACTAAAAACTCGTGCAACACAAAGACCCTTATCTCGTCAATCAGGTCGCGATGAGCCTGTTTGGAGATAGATATATTATCATTTATGGGAATACAATTCAGTTCCACAACCACTGTTACCATCTGCGGTCCATCAATACGCCGGGACATCCGCACTGCGGGTGCTACTACTTAGAAGACGCGAACACCGGTTTGGCTATGTCAACTGATGTCGACTTCGCGCCTCCTGGCGCATACGGCGCGATTTTCGAGCCGCAGACAGGGGACATTATTGATTGCGAAACCGTCCCTTATTTTCAGTGAAAGTCGCAAGTCTATGACGAACACCAACGACACAAACACAGCATCCACACAGCAAGAGACTATCCTCATTTTGGATTTCGGGTCGCAGTACACGCAGCTTATTGCCCGACGCATCCGTGAGCAAAACATCTACTGCGAAATTTATCCACACACGCTACCTCTTTCGCAGATAGAAGCCATTGCCCCAAAGGGAATTATTCTCAGCGGCGGACCCGCAAGCGTCTACGAGGCTGATGCCCCAAAAATTGATCCAAAACTCTTCGAGTTGGAAACCCCCATATTGGGTATCTGTTATGGTATGCAACTCATGGCGGCCCTGTTGGCAGGTGGAAAGGTCCATCCAGCGACACAACGAGAATACGGGCACGCACCCCTCCAGGTGCTTGACGCCACCGATCCACTCTTCGCAGGACTTTCCTCACGGTTTTCTGCTTGGATGAGCCACGGTGATCGTATTGAGGCACCTCCCGTTGGATTCCAGACAATCGCACAAACACAGAACGCTCCCATCGCTGCTATGGCGGATCCCGCACGCGCGTTTTACGGATTGCAATTCCATCCTGAGGTTGAACATACCGAGGATGCCGATCAGATTTTGGGGAATTTCACGCGGCGCATCTGTGGATGTCGTAACGCTTGGACAATGCGTGCCTTCATCGCCCGTGCCACAACACAAATACAGGAGCGAGTCGGAAATGAACGCGTCCTATGTGCTGTTAGCGGAGGTATTGATTCAATGGTGCTGGCGACGCTTTTACATCAGGCGATTGGAGACGCACTTGTACCCGTATTTGTTGACAATGGTCTCCTCCGGAAAAACGAAGCCGCTGAAGTGCTCAAAACCTGTGAGCAACTCGGAATTCCTCTCGTCATTGTTGACGCGGTGGAGCCGTTTCTTAACGGTTTGGCGGGAGTGACGGATCCAGAAAAGAAGCGAAAGGTGATTGGGGCACAGTTCATCGAAACTTTCAAAGCAACGGTGCAAGAATTAGGACACCGCTTCCGATTTCTCGCGCAAGGTACTCTCTATCCCGACGTTATAGAGAGTATCTCTGTGAAGGGACCGTCCGCTACAATTAAAACCCACCATAATGTCGGCGGGCTTCCATCCGACATGCCGTTTGAACTGCTTGAACCTTTCAGGGAGCTTTTCAAGGACGAGGTGCGGGCGGTTGGAGCAGAACTAAACGTGCCAGCGCAGGTCCTTGGGCGACACCCATTTCCTGGACCAGGACTTGCTGTCCGCATTCTGGGCGAGGTTACGCACGAACGTTTAGAAGTGCTCCGTTCAGCAGATGCTATCTTTATCGCTGAAATCAAGAAAGCGGGGTTGTACGACGACATTTGGCAGGCTTTGGTTGTTCTTTTGCCCGTCAAAAGTGTTGGCGTGATGGGCGACGCGCGGACGTATGAAAACACAGTCGCACTCCGCGCCGTCACGAGTAGTGATGCAATGACGGCGGACTGGGCGCGCATACCGACCGATGTGCTCGCCAAAATCTCCAACCGTATCATCAATGAAGTGCAGGGCATCAACCGTGTCGTCTACGATATTAGTTCAAAACCACCCAGCACGATTGAATGGGAATAGTTATCCCGAATAGACTTGTGCAGCGGCGTGAACAGCTACACCACGCTCCACGTTATGTCCCGACTCAATGAGAAGTTTCTCTAACGCACTCAGGACGAGCATAACATTCCGTTCGTTTGAAGATTCACCCATCAGCCCAATTCGCCACGCCTTTCCAGCAAAGACACCCAAGCCCGCACCGATTTCTATGCCGTAGTCCGAGATGAGGCGTTTCCGAATCGTCACATCGTCAATACCGTCAGGAATGCTTAAGGTAGTGAGCATTGGGGCGCGGTAGCCCTCTTCGGCTGCAGGTTGCAGACCGATCGCTTTTGCCCCCGCGAGAAGTGCGCGGGCATTGTGCACATGCCGTTTGTAGCGGGCATCCAACCCCTCTTCCAAGACAACACGCAATGCTTCCCGCAAGGCATAGATAAGGGATATCGAAACAGTGTGATGATAACTCCGCTGCTCGCCGTGCCAATAGTTTTCGAGGAGCGTCATATCGAGATAGAAACTCTGGATAGATGTTTTTCGGTTCCGAATGACCTCAACGGCACGATCACTAAAACTGATAGGTGAGAGTCCGGGCGGACCGGCGAGACATTTTTGGGTACAACTATACGCAATGTCAATACCGAGAGCATCTATATCTACAGGTTGTCCTCCGAGACTGGTCACACAGTCTGCGAGGAAAAGGGCACCGCTTTGGTGAGCAATCTCAACGGCATCTTTCAGGGGTTGCAGGATACCGGTAGAGGTCTCCCCGTGTACCAACGCAACCAGTTTTGGGGTAGACACTTTCGCAACCGCTTCAGCGATTTTTTCGGCAGGGATATGTGTACCCCATTCCGCTTCTACCCTTGTCACCACGCCGCCGCACCGAGCGGCGATATCGGCTATTCGCTCGCCGAAATACCCTTTGACACCAACAACGACACCATCACCGGGTTCAACAACATTAGCAAGCGCTGCTTCCATTCCGGCGGTACCCGTGCCGGAGACCGGGAGCGTCAGCCTATTTTCAGTGCCAAAGACTCGGCGGAGTAAGCCAACCGTGTCATCCATCACCTGGACAAATTCGGTATCTAAATACCCCAACATCGGGGTTGTCATCGCTTTAAGAACCCGCGCATTGGCTTCACTCGGTCCCGGACCGAGCAGCACGCGCGGTGACACTATTAATTCATCATACACTGTTTTCGCAGGCTCCTTAGACATCGTCTAAATCGCAATTTCTCAGAATTAGGGGAATAAGTCATAAAAAGGGGAGGGTGCTATGCCGCACCCTCCTTTCAGGGAAGCCCCGCTCAGGCGAGCAAGGCTATAGGAACAGGATGTAGTGATTACTCACCACCACCACCGCCACCAGCACCGGCACCAGCACCACCACGAATTTCCAGATTATTCGACTGCATGTAGCTTATAATCGTCTGGACTTGGCTGATTGCATAGGTGAGTGCCTGGTTGACCTTTGTGTCTACAGGCGGCGTTGTTTCATATTTTGCCCATAAACGGTTGAAGTAATCCAACGCATCGTTGAAATACGCATCGTCGCTATCGGCTAACACCATGTATGCCTCACCAATCTGCACGAGACCGAGGTCTGCATACTTGGTTCCCGGATATGCTTCAATGATCTTCTGATACTCAGCAATGGCGGCTTCGACAGCAGGTTTCTGCTCTTCACCCCTCGCGAGTTTCGATTCATTCAGCAGATCCGTTGCGACTTCATACTCGTAGAAAGCAAGCGCGTTCGCAGTGTCGTTGAGATAGCCTTGGGCAGTCGATTTTGACTCCCCACCGATACCGGGCGTATTGATCGCTTTCTGATAGTTTTCTATCGCCATCTGATAGAGACGGATCCGTTCCGCTTGCTCCAGCTCAGTTTCGGAGCCTGCGTTGTAGTACTTGTTGCCAATATTAATAAGCGCATCAGCAGTGTACTGACTGTTCGGATACTCAGCGGCGAGAACTTCGTTCGCCTCAAAGAGTCGATCATACCAGCGCTGTTTTGCATCCTCATCGCCCGCCTTTTCAGCGGCTTCACTGAGAAGTTGCGCACATGTTGAGATAGCATACAACGATTCAGCAGCACTCTTGTGGGTCTTATTCACAGTGCGCACCTTCTCGTATTCGGTAATCGCTTTCTCAAACTGTTGCGCGGCGTAGTAGGATTCGCCGACGTGATACTGCCAGAAAGCAGCATCGTTAGCACTCGGATAACGACGCACCATATCACGGAAGACATCACCAGCGGCAGTGAAGTAACTGACCGCTTTTTCAGACATCTCTCCGTCCATGCCTACTTGCATCCGTCCGAGTTCAAAGTTCGAAGCGGCTGTATAGTTCAGTGCGGTTTCCGTGTTCTTACGGAGTGCATCCGATTTCGGGAAGAGTCCCTTATCGACGTAACTCACGAACGTCGTGAGCGGGCTCAGCGCACTGACGAGGTCTTGCGGAAGTTTCACGCCAATACCGACAGAATAGTAAATCTGACCGGATTGGAACAGTGAATTCTGAACATACGGGATGACCGTCTGTTTGTCCGCCTTTTCAACCGGTGCTGCGATCGAAGCGACTTCGAAGAATGCCCCTGCGGCGTTGCGACTCGCGTCAATGTAGGGTTTCAGGTCTGTGCCTGCCTCTGTGGAGAAGAGGGAACGCGCTTTGTCGGAGTAGAGGAAACCGAGGTTATATTGCGCAGCGGCTTTCTCTGCCACACTCGCGTTCGGGTTCCCTTTCGTCCGATCAAGGGCTTCAACCGCTTCGGTGATTGCTTCATCTAAGCGTCCCAATTCAACGTAGAGGGTTGAACGACGAATGCCAGCGTCTGCTACCATTGAGGCGACATTTGTGTTGGCTGAACCGCTATATTCTCCGATAAGGGTTTGGAAGGTTTCCAACGCCTTAGACGGTTGTTTCAACTGGTCTTGGTAAATCAGACCAATCCGATAGTAGGATTGCGCTTTAACGAGATCGTCTTCTACTAACTCAATGGCGTTCTGGTAACTCATCAATGCGTCCTGATAAGTTTTCAGTTGCTCCTCTTGTGCAAATGCCATTGCGAAGTAGGAACGTCCCTTCATGTCTGCCTCTTCGGTGTTCTCAATAATGTATTGATACTCTTGCACCGATCCGGCGTGGTCGCCGAGAGTTCCGTTGAGTTCAGCAAGCCGGGAGTGTGCTTGGAAAATAAGCGACTTGCGCGCCTCGTCTTCGGTCTGTCCTTCTAATGCTGTAACCGCTTTGAATGCGTCTGCAGCACCTTTGTTGTCCTCAAGGCCGAGCAACGCTAAACCCGCAGTGTAGTTAGCACTGATGAGGTTGTTCGCATCCTCTGTCAGCGTTGATACTTTTTCCGCCGCACTTACAGCGTTCTGCAGGCTCAACTGCTTGCTACCTGCATCCGTCGCAGATTGCGCGATCTGATAATGACAGACTGCTGCTTGATACTGCGCGTTCGGTGCGAGTTCACTATTCGGGAAAGTTTGCACAAAGAGGAGATATTCCGCCAGTGCTTCATCATAGCGTTTCGCACTATAGTAAGTATGCCCGATCTTCAGTTGCGAACGGCTGCGAGCTTCTTCTGGCGCACCTGTGTTATCAACAATTCGCTTCAGCGAAGCCACGAGCGCATCGACATCGACCTCTTCACCGGTGTTTTCAATAGCAGTGGCTTTAATCAAGTCGATATGTCCGAGTGTCTTGAGAACGAGCTCATTGTCACTGGATGCATATTTATCGTTTGCTTCGTCGGCGAGTTGCAGGATGAGGGGCCATTTTTCCGTATCGTCCTGTTTCTGTGCCGCATCGCGATAGGCGAGTGCCAAGCCGTAATACGCTTCAACAGCGTTGGGACTATCGGCATAGTCGGCGATTACCCGTTTGAACGCCGCTTCGGAGGATTCCAAGAGTGCCGGATTTTCAGAAGCGGCTTGGTAATAGCAAAGTCCGACGAGGTAGAGCGCATCGTCTGCGTATTCACCAGTCGGATTCCCATCAACCACAGCTTGATACTGAACGGCGGCTTCTTCAAACCGTTCCTCTGCACGAAGCAGGTCAGCGAGTTTAATCTCTGCCAACGAACGGTTGTCAGCATCGGCAAGCTTGTCTAAAATACTGTTGTAGTAACTAATCGCACCCTCTTTATCGCCTTCCTTGACATGACTGTTTGCAACGAGAAGGAGTGCGCGTTCGTAGTATTCACTCGTTTCAGGAATAGATGCGTAACGGTCGCGTGCTTGCGTCCAGTCACCAAGCATTTCATGAGAAAGTGCTTCGTTCATGATACACGCTTCCACTTGAGCAATACGCTCACTGAAGTCATCGTAACGTTCCTCGGCGACCCCTGGGAGGAAGGCATCGTCAGTAAACATGGCGATCGCTTCCTGATACGCCGAAACAGACTTCCCAAGGTAATCCGCGTTGAAGTTCGCGTCTGCATCGCCTTCCTGATAACCTTCGGGTTTGGCAGCTTCGTAGTAGGAACGTCCTTCAAAGAATTTACCCATCAACTTGACGAGATGGAACTTCGGTAGGGGACGGTAATCCCACAATTTCGCATATTCTTCCGCTGCTTCAATGTACTGTTTAAATTCAGTCCGTTTGATGTCGGCGAAACGGAGTTGAACCTCAGCTGCGAGGATATCGAACTCGTTATCGTTTTTGTTCTTCTCGATAAACTCGCGGGCGATTGTTTCCAACTCATCTTTGCGTCCGAGATCGTTGAGTGCCCAAATTGCGCCGTAGAGCGCGTGCGGAGCAACTGGATCCTGCGGATAGTCGTCAACCGTTTTTTGATACCATTGGAGCGCGAGTTCAAGCGTTCCCATTCCGGTTTCAGCGTCCCCAGCCTTTACTTGATCGCTGCCGAGTTTGTAGTAAGCTTCCCCAATCTGATAGGAGCAGTAGGGAATAAAATCGGTGGCTTCTTCGTGTTCATTAATAACACGTTGATACGCTGAGGTTGCCTCACTCCAATTCTCTAAGCGGAAATGGCTATCGGCAATACCAAGTTTCGCTTCCGCGATGAAGTCGCTCTCCGGGTATTCTTCAAGGAGGGTCTGATAGGAAACAATGGCGTTTTCATAGTCTCCTTGATCGAAATAGGTACGTCCGATGGCAGACTGAATTTCCGATTGAAGTGTGCGATCTGCAGTGTTTTGCAGTGCCAACTCGTAGTTCACACGCGCGTTGTCATAGTCCTTCTGACGAGCGTAAATCGCACCTTGATCGAAGTATGCCGCCGTGACATATTGGCTTTCCGGGAACTGCGTGATGAAGTTCGTATACCGACCGATCGATTCATCATCTCTACCGAGTTGGTTCAAGCTATAAGCCGCTTTATACATCGCTTCGGCTTGCAGATCCGGGTAGTTCTTGAATTCCTCTGTAGCGATTTTATCGAATTCCTGATACGCTTGCTCGTAGTTGGATTCATTGAGGAACGATTGCGCGATCAGGTGCTGTGCATCATCTTTAAAATCGGAGTTTGGGAAACCATCAAGAACCGCTTTAAATGCCTGTCGGGAGTCCTCGTAGTTCTGCAGTTTATAGTTCAACTGCCCGATAGCGTACCAAGCGTTTTCGACGAAAAGGCTGTTCGGGAAGTTCTCAATGAGCTGTGTGAACTTCGGTTCCGCCAATTCAAATTGCTCTGTCCGATAGAGGATGTGTCCCCAGAGGTAGGTTAACCCCTCTTGATGTTTGGGAATGGTTGCCGTCGGAGCAACCTTTTCAATGTATTCGATCGCAGTGTCGTAGTGATTTACATCGCCTGATTGTTCAGCGAGACGCGAGTAGCTAACCGCGATCTTATAATTGGCGAGGGTGGGGAAATCCTTGTCAATGACTTCGGTTTTCACACCCCGCTTTGTTGATTCTTCGAGTGCCTCGGTATACTTTCCAATTGCGCCTTCATAATCTGCCTGTCCATATAGGTCTTCAGCGGATTGGAAGAGTTGCTCCACCTTTTTGGAACTACCCATCATAAAAGGTGAAAGGAGTGCAACTATTAAGGCGAGACCACCAATAATGCCCAAAATCCTTGGGTTCATTCGTATTCTCCTTGTTTACATCGTGCACGCTCGGAACGCGCCCACGAGATTAAATACTAAACTAACTTCAAACGCTTTCGATAAGATATTTAATTATCGACTTTAAACTATACTATAATAACGCCTATCTACAACTCTCTGGAATCGTAGACTTCTGAAATAGACAATGTTTCCAACGGCACATCCAACAATTTCTGTGAAAAACCTTTGGATCCATTCCACTTCCGTTCGTATTGTTGGAGTGCATGCTGTTCATCCATACCCTGCAATAAGAGCAGGGCATACCTACTTTCAGTTAATACATCGCGACCCGTGAGACGTGCCCAGAACGCACCCTGCGCCGGAATTTCGGCATAAGCGAGTAATTCCGAGTCAATGTCTAACGCGACACTCGGTATTGTATCAGAATCATCTTCTTGAAGTGTAGTGAAGATGTATCCTTCTGTCATCGGTTCATCGGTGAATACCCAGACATCAGAACCTGAATCAATAGCAGGGGGTTCTGTCGGACGCCCACTACTGACATTGCGACGAATGCCAGTCGGTTGAGTACCAGTCGTATCCTGTTTGATAGCAAGTGCTGCGGTAGGTTGAACGGAGATAGGTGAATCGACAGAGAAGAACCGAATTTTCGTCGCTGCATATAGGCGACTAAGCACATGACTACCATCATCGTGTGTTGATACTTGGATAAGCAGAAGCGACGCAACAACTAACATCGTCAGTGTTAACCCGAATATGTAATACGGAAAAACGTGTTGCCTTATGGAGAAAAGCCCGCCTAAACGCGAATGATCAATACCACGATGAAACTGGGTAAGTAGATGCCACCCCAAACGCGTAGCAACTGCGAAGATACGTTGATGGAGGGCAGTTGGCGCGCTCTGTTCAATACGATGCTGGAGTTGCGTTGTAAACCGGGCGTAATAGGCATCGGATGCCTCCGGTTCAACGTAAAAGTTTTCGAGGAGGTGGTTCGTTTTCTTCAGGGCTACGACTTCTCGTTTGCACAATCCGCAAGAGCGGAGATGCAATGCGACTTTGCTGTTCTGCCGTTCGGAAAGCGTTCCATCTATATAGTCGGATAAAAGGCGTCCTATTTTTTCACACTTCAATCTCATTGATATTCTCCTCGAGAGAGTGTGTTCCACACGTCTATTTTTTAATTTTACCTTGCGGAGAAATAACGTCCGTTAGAACTATCAGAGGCGTTCCTTAGATCCGCCTGCGTGTTTTTGATAGGGTATTTCTGCGTATTGTTGCAGGCTACCGGTTTGGTTTTAAGGAAACCTAAACATTACTCGCATCTACGTAAGGTTTGAGCAAGGTTCGGAGCTTTTTGCGCGCATAATGCAAGCGGGAGCGGACTGTGCCTTCGGAGCAATTGAGGATTGCAGCGATCTCCGCGTGCGTTAACCCTTCAAATTCATGAAGAATAACAACTGTCCGATGCTTCAGTGAGAGACTATTGACTGCCTTTGTGACGTGATGTCGCAATTCAGCCTTTTCAGCATGGGCATGCGGATCATTGGCGACCTGGGCGCGGTATCGCGTGACCGCCTCATATTCCGATTCCGATGCCGTCTCAAGTGTAGACACTCGCTGCCGCTCTCTACGTTTGACAAAGTTCAGTGCTTCATTGACCGTTATTCGGTAGAGCCACGTCTCAAAGGCTGCATCCTTCCGAAACGTCCGAATTGAGCGGTACACCTTAATAAAGGTCTCTTGCATAACATCATCGGCATCCGCGTGGTTCTTGGTGATCTGCATCGCGAGACGGTAGACCGTCCGCTTATATTTTTCCACCAACGGTGCCAATGCTGTCTCGTCACCTTCACAAAGATCGGCAATGAGCAAGGCTTCAGTTCTTTCCACCGAACTTTCTCCTTCAGGTTTCTAACGGATTAATGGGTTAGACAACGCCTTTTTGAAAACCGTTCAAAAAAAATGGTTGTTAGTTATCAGAAGTCCCTTCTACGATTTTATTATAGCATGACTCCAAAAATTGTGTAAACAAAAAATAATTGGCAGTCAGTCATTAAAAAAGGGCAACGTATTGAAAATACGCCGCCCTCTTTGTCGAAATAGCCTCAATTTTACTCTTTACCCTTGGTTACAAAGGTTACACTGACATCAGTAGAGTTGCCAGCAGCGTCTGAGACTTTACCTGCGATAACATAAGTCGTCTCGTTGCCAATCTCTTTACCTTTGACAAGCTCGAGCGTCGCTTTGTTGCCTTCGACTTTACCAAGCCAACCGACATCATCGCCGCCTTCGGTCTGAAGTGCGACGTTACCAGAAACGTCTTCACTGAACTCGATTTCAATCGCTGCGGCGGTGTTGATAGCTTCGGGATCGACATCTTTATCACCATCTGAGACGGTGCCACCCGTGACTGCCGGTGGATCGGTATCCGGTGCGGTGACCGTATAGTTCAGTGCTTGCGTTCCATCAGCCCAAGTGATCGTCAACGCGAGCGGACCAGGGGTGAAAGGACCCGCGATAGTCGCTGTTTTACCGGCAACTGTGACAGTACCGGCACTTACCGTGACATCAGCGGGGGCGTTGTCAAAGGTAACTGTAATACTTCCATTCGCGGCAATCTCACCGCCCGGCGGGGCAGCACTTACGAAGTTGGCTGGTGCAGCTGCTTCACCGTCACCATCATCATCGCCACCGCAGCCGACTATCAGCGAAAGGGCGAACAAGCCTGCCAGCAATAAAGCGAAGGTTCTAAACAATTTTGTCATTAGAGTTAACTCCTTAAATTGTAAAGTTTATCAAAATACACCCTTCGGATAGGGTGTCCTAACAACTTTCGGTCCTTTCCCATAGACGCTCGCGAAAGCATCGGGGAAAGTCGGTTTCTATAGTGCTGCTGCTTGTACAATTCAGCAACGCTTCAAAACCTATGATCATATTCTCGTTAAGTCAAGTAACGTAAGGCTATTTCGTTTGTTGTCCTCTTCGCGGTGCGTAAAGAACAAACCGACACGTTGAGAACAGAATTCCGCGAGGGCAGTTAACAGAGTAAAACACCATTGGATTGTTGCACCCCTCGCCCGAAAGTCAATATCTAAACGAGTACCTTAAAGTTTAGCAAAAATTGCAAACTTTGTAAAGGTAAATTACGGATTTTCCCAAAATTATATGAAAATTAGTCTCTTTTGTCAAGAGAAAACTTCATTTTTACGTAAATTTACCATAAATTTTAACGGTGTCAAGAAAAAATTGATACATGTACTCACATCATCAAGTTTAAGGACATTATATAGTATATCACACATTGAAAAAAAAAGCAATTTTTTCTTCAAGGAACTCCAGTTCCCAACTTCTGAGTGCTACTCTTCAAACAATCCCATCTGTTCGCTGATTGTTCCACTCACATACGTTTCAAGCCGTTCTGGATGCGTTAGCACATCAATCACCTTGTCAACTTCGGTCGGTGCGAAAGGAAACGCGCCTGTCCCTATCAACTCTTGAGGTCCTTCCCGTTGCGTGTGCCCTGTATCCCAGCGACATGCCAGAACCGATCTGTCCTGACGCTGCGCATACCGTGCTGTATGCATCGCACCCCCAGTCTTTCGCGCTTCAATTACAATGGTTGCTATAGAAAGACCGCTGATAATACGGTTTCTCTGCACAAGGTTGCCCGGTGACGGGGCAGTCGGGAATGGATGCTCTGAAAACAGACAACCATGCTCATAAATTTTCATTGCGAGTGGATTGTTCCGTCCGGGATAGATAGAAGACAGATCCGTTCCGACAACGCCAATCGTCTTTCCCATACCCGCGAGCGCACCCGAGTGGGCATACGTATCAATACCCGTTGCTAATCCACTGACAACCGTGAATCCGGCAAGCGCGAGTTGTGTCGCCAGCGAAAGCGTCAGTTCAATTCCTTCTATGCTCGGTTTCTGACTCCCCACAATCGAAACACATCGATCACCGATGCCTGTTAACGTCCCGACCCTACAGAGGATTCCCGGAGCGTCGGGCAGATTTTTGAGAGGGGCTGGATAGTCTGGATCTTCAAGGCACATTACCCTGACATCCTGATTTTCGAGAGCATCGAGTCTCTCACGAAAGGTCGGAAAGTTCCCGGATACTGTGAGTATCCGAGATGCGAGAACAGGGTTGAAGGAAGGCAATCGCGCAATTTCGGGGAGTTCCGCTTCAAAAATTGCCTGCACACTACCGAAGCGTGCTATCAGCCGTCTAATCCGCACGCTACCGAGTCCCTCAACGGAGGCAAGTGCCAACCAATATTCAAGAGTGGTGTTCTTTTTTGAATGCGTCATATCCATTTACAGTTCGATAAAGTCTTTCCTCTATACCTTAATATATAAGTAAAGTATAACATAGTATAAGGATGGATGTCAAATCTGTGTTGTGCTGCTCCTACAGGAATAAGCCCGAAAAACAAATTGACATCTCCTTTCAGTTAAAGGTATACTTTAAAGTGTAGACAATCGAAACGAGGGGAGAAAAATGCAAAATACCTCCATACGCTTGCTCTCAACAAATGGACTCAGTCGACATTATGGTGGGGTCATCGCGTTGTCCGAAGTGACAATGGCTGTACACCCCGGACAAATCTTCAGCTTAATTGGACCGAACGGTGCAGGAAAAACGACACTCTTCAACTGTGTTACGGGTTTGGATAAACCAACATTTGGCACCGTTGATTTCTTAGGAGAAGCCATTACAGATCTCCGTCCAGACCAAGTTACAAAACTCGGCATTGGCAGGACCTTTCAGAACATACGACTCTTCGCAGAACTCACAGTTCTTGATAATGTTAAAATCGGAAGGCATCCCCGCACGATCAGCACGTTTGTCGGCGCAGTCTTCCGCACAAATCGGCAGAAAAGTGAGGAAGAGGAGATCACCGCACGCGCACGTGATATGCTTGAATTTGTCGGGTTAGACGACATCAGCGACCACACAGCAGGAAACCTTTCCTACGGCGACCAACGCCGCGTTGAAATCGCCAGAGCTTTAGCAACTGAACCGAAACTCCTGCTCCTTGATGAACCCGCCGCTGGAATGAATCCTCAAGAGACGCAAGAACTTATTGACCTGATCTACGCCATACGAGAGCAGGGAATCACCGTGCTTCTCATTGAACACGACGTAAAGTTGGTGATGCAAATCTCCGATTGGGTTACCGTATTAGACCATGGGGAAAAAATCAGCGAGGGGATACCTACGGACGTACAGAACGACCAACGCGTCATTGAGGCATATTTGGGGACTTCTGACGATGCTTGAACTTCAAAATATTCATACCTATTACGGAAACATACGCGCCGTTCGAGGCATCTCTATCGCTATCAATGAGAACGAGATGGTCTGTTTGATCGGTGCCAACGGTGCCGGAAAATCGACAACGCTCATGACGACATCCGGGATACATACCCCCGTTGAAGGCAGTGTACACTTTGATGGTAACGACATCACAACAACATCCGCAGAAGAACGCGTCATCCTCGGTATCTCACAGGTCCCAGAGGGACGACTCATCTTTCCGGATATGAGTGTCCTTGAAAACCTCGAACTCGGTGCCTATTCAAGGAGCGACAAAAGTGCCATCAAAGATGATTTAGACAGAATCTTTCAGTTTTTTCCCGTCCTACAGAACCGGCAGAAACAGCGGGGGGGCAGTCTCAGCGGTGGCGAACAACAGATGCTGGCAATCGGACGCGCCCTGATGTCCAGACCGAAACTTCTCTTATTAGACGAACCCTCCTTAGGACTTGCACCTCTGATCGTAAAACAGATTTTCGAGATCATCCAGCAGATTAACGCCGATGGCACAACTATCCTCCTCGTCGAGCAGAACGCACAAATCGCACTGCAAGTAACCGATAGAGGCTACGTTATGGAAACCGGTGAAATTACAATTGAAGGCACCTCTGCCGACCTGTTAGCCGACGAACGCGTGCGACAGGCTTACCTCGGAGAATAAATATTAATGTATCCAACGATCATTGATTTCGGTCCCGTGGGTATCCATTCTTACGGGTTGATGTTAGCTACGGCGTTTATTACTGTCGTCTTTGTTATACAATCCGATTTGAAGCGAAGGGGTTTTGTCCCAGAACTCGCTTCGACGATCGTCATGGCTGCAGCAATCGGCGGCATTGTCGGCGCGAAACTCTATTCTGCATTACTCGACGGTCAAATCACTTTTCACGAACTCTTCTCAACGAGTGGATTAGTCTGGTATGGCGGTTTCATCGGTGGATGTCTCGCCGTTATTATCGTCGTCCTCCGCTCTCCGAATCCATTCCTACCTACAATCGACATTGTCGGTCCGACAGTCATTCTTGGATACGGCATTGGTCGGATCGGATGTCTCCTCGCTGGTGATGGTGACTATGGACCCCCGTCAGATCTACCGTGGGCGATGGCGTTCCCTAACGGCACTGTCCCAACCGATGTTCCTGTCCATCCAACCCCTATATACGAGACCCTAATGTCATTCGCATTTTTCGGTATTCTCTGGTCGCAACGCCGTAGACTTGAGGAGACACCTGGTGTTTTGTTCGGTGCGAGTCTTGTCGCGTTGGGGGTGGAGCGGTTTATTGCCGAGTTCTGGCGGATCACACCGCGCGTACTTGGGTGGATGACCGCAGCACAATTTTTCAGTATCGCGGCGTTCATTGTCGGCATTGGGCTCATTTTCTGGATGCACAACCGACCTCACGTAGCGCTGGTTGGAGTGAGCGATCTCACCGGCGAAACCGGAGAAGGCGAAGAGAGGAAGGCGCGTCGACGGAATAGGCGGGGTAGACACCGCCAGCGGCGGTAATGTTTTAAAGGATACACAACTTGGACACAAAACGTATCTGTCTCTGGTCGGGACCGCGGAACGTCTCAACCGCACTGATGTACGCCTTCGCACAACGCAGCGATACCGAGGTCATTGACGAACCGCTCTACGCACACTACCTCTACACAAAATACGGTGCACAGGCTTTCAAGGGTACACATCCCGGCGCAGCAGAGGTGCTGGCATCTATGTCAACAGACGGCGAACAGGTGATTGAGCAGGTGATCCTTGGTTCCTGTGAGAAGCCTGTGCTTTTTATGAAACAGATGGCGCACCACCTCCTCAACATTAACCTCAGTTTCCTTCAACACACCCACAACGTTCTACTCATCCGCGACCCACGAGAGATGCTTCCCTCTCTTGCCAAGGTCATCGGGACACCAACACTCGCCGACACCGGACTCAAAACACAATACGATCTCTTAAAGGACCTACGCGCCGCGGGGCAGTCCCCTCCAATTCTCGACGCGCGACTGTTATTGGAGAACCCGTCTACTGTTTTGTCACAATTATGTGAGCGGCTCGGGTTGGAATTCGAGCGATCAATGCTGTCTTGGGAGGCTGGTGGGAATCCCGCGGATGGCGTATGGGCACCGTATTGGTATCAGAACGTGCATCGGAGCACAGGGTTTGCGCCGTACCGTCCGAAATCGGAACCGTTTCCCACAGAATTGGAGGCGGTGTTAGCGGTGTGTGTGGAGTATTACAGTGCCCTGTGTAAAGAGGCGATTGGTCATTAGCAATAATTGCTGATTGCTGACGGCTAATGACTATTCCACCATCTTCTCAAGGATCTGCTCAAGGAGTTGATTGCTATCGGCTTCCCGCTCCCGATATTGTTGGACTAACTCCGCTAACGTTGACGGTTTCTCACCTTTTGTGAGTGTTTCACCATTCGCTGGGATTCCCAACAGCAGCATATTCAACGCCTCATCAAATGTCTGCGCCTGTACCGCCTCAAGTTCATTTGATCCTGCCTTCAGGACCACCATCTCTAACTTCGGACGCCGCGGCTTGTCGTCATCTTCACCCTCCGGCTTTTTCGCTTGCAGGTAAATCGCCTCAAGATAGAACAGCGCGTTCTCAATCGGAATAATCAGTAGATTGCCCCGAATCACATCGTTTGCCGTTTGCCAACCGCGTTGCTGATCTCCGGTCTTTTTATTAATATCGTCTTCCACCTGTGTCGGTCCGGCGATCCCTGCGTTCTCAGGGAGCACATAAACGATACGCTCACCGTAATGCGGTTGATCGCAGCGTGCCACCATCCATGCCTTCAACTGTTTCTCGCGATCTTGCGGCGCGAATGGAATCACATTCACAAACTCAACTTTTTCCTCACCCGGCAACTTCAACATAGCATAATAGGGCATCATTTCCTGATCGGCTTGTGAGGAGTAGTATGCCTCTTTCGGTATCGACCAAGGGTTCGTATTATCATAGAACCCGCTCGCTTGCCGGTAATAATCGCCGTAGAGTCTCGCTTGAATCCGGGTCAGGTAATCCGGGTACCGCAAGTGCGCCTCCAACCCGTCCGGCATCTCCGAGAGTGATTTAAAGAGATTCGGAAACGCTTTCTGATAAGTCCGCATCACGGTTTCGTCTACTTCATCTTTCTTGATGGCATAGAAATCCACCGCACCGGTGTAAGCGTTAACGACAGCGACACCAGCATTTCGGATGTAGTTGAATGTGTCAAAATCCGGCTCCTCATATAGCTCACTGTCTGTGAGTTGCGTCTTATCGTCCACATACATCTGTGCGTTCGGATAATACCGGCTCGTTACATAGAAGTCGATGATCCAATACAACTGTTTATCGTTAATCACAATATACGGATCGGGGTCGTAATTCAGGAAGGGGGCTATGTATGAAACACGGTCTTTGACGAGGCGGTCATTTCGACGGGTACCGATCCTTCGTCGGAACATGATTCGGCTCTCCGGTGTCAACTTCTCTGAGATGAGGATGGGGATGAAATCGAATCGAAGCGCGAAACAGAGTCGACGGAACCAACCACCTAAAGACACGCCTCCGTCCCCGGCGTATGTATGCTGCATCCATTCAGGTATTTCTGGGGTTTCCGTAACACCCTCGTCACTTTCGGGGTCCAGCCTGCGTTCAGCACTATTTGCATCGCGATCGGTGTTCACAATCATGTAATTGCGGATCATCTCACCGTAGTAAATCTGCGGATATTCTACTGTCAGTTCCTTGTAAGCACTATCGATCGGTGTATCCTTGACCCAGAGTTTCGGTAAACCCTCGCCAACGAACTCGTTCACGGGGGCGACACACACGCCATAGCCGTGCGTAAAAGAGCGCAGATCCGTTTTCAGGCGATCCCACCCCGTAATCTCAGGACCGGGATCAATTTCACGGGCGGCTATCAGGACCTGCCGATATTCACCATCTACTGTATATCTGTCGACATCGGTATACGGATGGAAGTTGTAATGCGGTTTAATCTGTGTCTCTCGGAGGGCCTCATACAGTACGCGTCGATCCCAAATTTGGATATTCTTCTTGACCTCGGCATTTTCCGTTATCATTTCCAGTGTTGCGGTCCCAGGCTCGCGGTCAACCCTCACGATCTCATCGAGATCAAAGGCGCGGCGTGTCTCTTCAATGTGCCTCTGCAAGTACCGACCCTCTTTGAGAAAAGGTTCCACACGCATACGTGCCACGTGGAGACCCAGCGGATATGCTTGGATCAACAACACGTAACTCAATCCCCATATCGCCCCAGACACATACCACAACAGGCGTTTCCGCCAGAAGATGTTAATCACGATAACGATTGCGATGCCGATCAGCACGCCGCAATAAATTTTCGTAGCACCTGCAAGGTGAAAATCCATGTAAAATAATCCATGGAGGGTCTGCAGCCCGTTCGTCAGGGGCTTTGTATATACCTTGTCCCAGAGGTTCACATAGCTCCGCCACCCGTTGACGATCAGTAGCAATATCCATAAAGCCGAGCCGTGAAAGATAATATGTCGTTTCACACGTGCCATTGTGTGGGCGTCCCGACGGTAATAGAAATTATATAACAACCCAACGACAATACACGTTACCCACAGCGTTATCTCTACCCAGAGACTCACCCATCGGTGGAGTGGGAAACTAAAAAGGTAGAAATTCCGATCCATTCCGAAGTGGAGAGAACTCTCTACCGCTACCACATCTGATTGATTCAGGTACCGAAGCATTATATCGTCTAATAGAAGCATCGGTCCTGCGAGCAGAAATGCCGCAATCAACGTGATACAGATGACCATCCGATGGAAAGAGAAGGTCTGCGTATGTGTCCAGCGCCGAAACTCGCGGGATTCTGGGCATAACATGTTAGCGATTGCCGTGTTGGCATTCATAAATCCAGCAGCGACAATGAAACAGACACCGAAAATGCCCCACCGGACCTTCTGGAGCCCCCAGAACACAGCAGCGTAGCCAACGTGTTCAAACCAGAGGTGTTCTGTATAGAGATGCGCCAAAGGGAAAAAGCAGCTCATCGCAATCAGCACGCTCAACGTCCAGAGCAGATACGCCTGCAATTTGTTATGAACGCCACGCCGCCAGGAACCGCTCCGTCGATACCGAAGGATACCCCATATTAAGGTAACACCGACAAAGAGTGTGCTTAAAAGTAACTGTGCGATAGCAAGATCTGCTGTCATAATGAATGCCTCCTACAAGACATTATAGCATAGGTGTAGGGACTTCGCAAATTCGCCCGTCAGCGAATTCGTCAGAATCAGGATTTTCAGAACAGGAGATTGCTGCCTGCTGATTGCTAACTTGTGGGAACGAACTGTGCTCGCGATAATCCGCGTAATCCACGATTCAGACAAAAAATTTGACAAAAAACATCCATTACGCTATAATTAATATCGATTCAACCCTAAAAACACCGAAATACGCGTTTTTCGCACCCTGTTGAAAAAAAATACTTGACAAAAATACCCAATTTCTGTAGAATTCCAAATATACGAAAAAATAGTGTTGACTTTTTTTCGTAACTATTTTACAATTATGAGTGTTAATAAAGGGCATAGAAGGCATGGAGACCGAATCCTCACCGAAACCGAGAATCCGAACGCTCCACCTCTGAAAACATTTTTTCAAAAAAATTTGACAAAAAATACAGCCTACGGTATAATTAATAACGTGTAACGTAGGTTGGGTAGGGGGTTAGCGAAACCCAACAAAAACCCACTACACATTTTTTTGAAGAAAAATTTGACACTGCATTACAAATGTAGTATAATAATTACATAACTGTGGTAGAACGGACTTCCTGAATTCTAAAATTTGAGCGATTTCCGATCCCGCTAAAAAAGACTTGACTTTTTTCGTAACTCGTTTACAATTAACAACGTTTATGCAAGTGGTTTGGCATAATCTATAAAAGATACTCCAAACCTAAATTTCCAAGCGTGTTCCGAAGACACCTACCTTTACTGGTAGAGAGGCTCCCTAACCTCACAGCCTTCAATAACACGCACCAAAGGTTAGTTCAGAATAGATTTCATCCCTGAAAATCTGTTCTTGCTGTTTGACAAGAAAGCACACAATGTGAAGTGTGCGGGGGCACGCATCCCTACTGCCCCACGGTGTTTGGTACGAATGTTTTTTAGTTTGATTTAAATGGAGGAAAATTAGTAATGTTGTCTAATAAGTGGACATTTTCCTGAACAAGTTTAATTGTAATCTTGGCACTTGCTTGTGCTGCCCTTATAATTACCGCTTCTGCTGATGCTACCGCTCCTGAAATAGCAAGAGTTCTGTATGAAGTCGTATCTACTAACGCTTTTTCTGGTCCTTGTACTCCCCTTCGCGGGACACACCGCGTCCGAATACAAAATCACAAAAAAACATCGCGTTATCCAAGAGGCATCCTTACAACCGAGCAACGTTCCCATCGGCACAAAAATTTCGCGTCTCACCTTCACGACACTCCACAACGAGACACATAATTTAGATACCCTCACCGCACAGGGACCCGTTGTCTTCGCGTTCCTCGCAACCGAATGCCCAGTCGCACAACGCTATACGATGCGCCTGAAACGGTTACATGCTGAATTCGCACCTCGAAATACCACTTTCATCGCAGTCTACGCCAATGAAAACGATTCCGAAGACGACGTAAAGAACTACATCACCAAAGCAGATTATCCCTTCTCTGTCGTGAAGGACACAACCGGCAAAATCGCACGTGCTCTCGGCGCAACGATGACACCGCAGGCTGTTATCGTTGATACAACCCGTCGGATCACCTACCGCGGTGCCATTGATGATAACCGCTACGAGCCACGCGTCAAGCACCACTACCTACAAGATGCCCTTCTCGCGATACACACCGATACCTTTATCCCCGTGCAGGAGACACCGGCGTTCGGATGCACGATCCATCTCCCCGAAACCGATCTCCCCACAGAGATTACCTATAGTCAGCACATCGCACCGATCCTCCAGAAGAATTGCCAGACGTGCCATCGACACGGCGAAGTCGCCCCCTTCACGCTCACCGATTACAGCGACGCAAAGGCGTGGGCAACCGAAATCGCTGAATATACACAGGCACGTCTCATGCCACCGTGGAAACCCGCACCCGGCTACGGGGACTTCAAAAACGGACGGCAACTCACAAATACCGAGATCCAGGTGATCGCACACTGGGTGGAAGCCGGGGCACCTGCAGGCGATCTTGATTCCATCCCACCGGCACCAGAGTTCCCTGACAGTTGGGCACTCGGTGAACCCGATTGGATCGCTGAAATGCCAGTCGAATATGAAATTGAACCCGAAGGCGAAGACGAATATCGGCAGTTCATTATACCCACTAACTTCGAGACGGACATGTACGTCCAAGCCGTTGATGTCCAACCCGGCAACCGCAAAACCGTACATCACGTCATCGCCTACTTAGACGTAAACGGCGAAGCGCGTAAACTCGACGCGCAGGACCCCAAACCGGGCTATGTTACAGAGGGGACAGGACCTGGATTTGATAGTGAAGGGACAGTTGGTGGTTGGGCGCCGGGTGTTACACCATTGGTCCTACCGGAGGGTGTCGGTTATCTCCTACCGAAAGGGGCCGACATCGTCATGCAAGTGCATTACTATCGCACCGGACATCTTGAACGCGATCGTTCGCGGTTGGGGTTATATTTCTCCAAAACCGCAGAAACCGCCAAATTGCGTATCGGAGACGCAATTAACAGCGATTTCGTTATCCCTGCCGGTGAAGATTGGTATGAGGTTTTGGCATCGGAAACGTTTAAAAAAGACGTTTACCTCTTAGCAACGATGCCGCACATGCACCTCCTTGGGCGCGACATGCGGCTTGTTGCCATAACGCCATCTGGGGATAAACATGACCTCATCTGGATCCAGGATTGGGATTTCAATTGGCAGGATGTCTATCACTATCGCGAGCCGCTTTTCTTTCCGGCTGGCACCCGTGTCGATCTCGTCGCGCATTTCGATAATTCCGCGGAAAACCCAGCCAACCCCCATGATCCACCGATCCCTGTTGGTTGGGGTGAAAAAACGACAGACGAGATGTGTATCGGATTTCTATATTACGTCAAAGCCAGCGAATTTTCACCGGATCTCACAACAACGACGCGACCGTAACCTGATCCAAACACTCACGCTGAGACTCCTGAAGCCTCCCCAACACACGTGCACCCGACTCAGACGATATTCCGCGCACAAAATGCGTTGTCATCTCACCCTCAACCGCATCCACAAGCGTTGCCACCGTAATCTTCTCTAACGCACGCGCCGGGAGATACCCGTTCGTGTCCCCTTCAACTTCATAGATTAACCCCGCCGCCTTAAACCGTTCAAAACTCTGGTGCACAACCTCCTCCGAAACACCCGAACGTGCAACAATCTCTTCTGCCAAACACGCTCCGTCGCCTTTAGCAAAGCGCTCCGCTACAATCAGAAACAACGTAATAACACCCGGAGCGTTCAAATAACCGTTGGCCGCATAGTGAAACTGACCGCTCTCGGCATCCTGCTGACGGAAATGCTGAACAGAATTCGAGACCTCCGCACCAAGCAAAATCACCACCCACGCCGCGTATGTCCAGATAGCAAAGGTAATCAACATCGCCATTGCACCATAGATGTCGCTATAGTTCTGCCACAGCAACTCAAGATAACGCCCAAAGGCGATCCTGGCGATCTGGAAAAGCGTCCCAGCAACAAGTGTACCCAGCAGTGCCGCACTCCACTTCACAAACGTATTCGGCATGGCAATATACATCAAGAAAAACAGACAGTAGACCAACACCCATGGGAACACATGACCAAACACCCAGTTGGTAGCTGTCGAAAAGAAGAGCCAAATCAACAGCGGTCCCACGGAGAGCAGTGTATAGAAAACAGCGTATTTCTGGAACGCTTGCACCACCGGTAACCGCCGCCGTGCCCCCCAAATATCGTTAAAATGCTGCTCCACCGACATGAATAGCATCGTCGAGACCAGCAGGAACAGGAGAAACCCGCCAACACTCAGTCCACCAAGATTTCTATTGGCAAATCCTGAAAGTTCTGATACAATTTCCTCAGCACTATAGCGCGGCAGGAAGTTATCACGGAGCACCGCAATTAACGGCGAATTGCCATCTTCCACAACACCAAATGTTTTCAGTAAAAACAGCGCAACTGCCGACAACGGCACAAGACATAACAACGTATTAAACGCCAACGACGATGCCTGCTGGAGACATTTATGCCCCATGAATTGATGCCAGACGTTCACGCCGAGACGCAAAGCAGACCCCCGAGCATCGCGGAAATATCCCTTGTATGTTTCAGAAAGGTTATGTATCATCGTATCTTATGACAGACTCGAAACCGGATTTGATTTCACGCATAAAACGCAAACTTAGACAAAATCCGTTCTTATCTTACCTCATCGGATGCCCGTATCCCGCCCCACGATGGAATCGATGTGTCAAAAAACGACTCCAACGACTCGGTCCCGACGCGAGAATCTTGGATCTCGGTGCCGGTAACCGCCGCCGCGCCCCAAACGTCATCAATCTCGAAATCGAAGTAACGCCTGAAGTCGATATTGTCGCAGATGGGCACTTTTTGCCGTTCAGCGACCGGACCTTCG
Source organism: Candidatus Poribacteria bacterium (assembly GCA_009839745.1). Lineage (NCBI taxonomy): Bacteria > Candidatus Poribacteria > Candidatus Poribacteria bacterium. Next base: position 54,152 of record VXPE01000036.1, on the reverse strand, counting down.
ATGCCGTGGTCTCTGAAGCCGTCCTTGAACACGTCCAATCGCCGAATCTGGTTGTCGAGGAGATCTATCGTGTGCTGAAACCCGGGGGTTATATTTGCCTCGCTGTCCCGTTCCTACAAGGCTACCACGCCTCTCCTCATGATTATCAACGGTGGACAGTGCCGGGCGTTGTTCAACTTTGTGCCGCCTTCTCCGAACTTGAGAGTGGTCCCTGTGCCGGTCCAACGACCTCTTTGCACTGGATCTTCCGAGAATATATCGGGCTGGTCTGTTCGTTCGGCAGTCTACTCCTCGCGAAAACAATCTCTCTTATTGTCGGGTGGCTGACATTTCCAATCCTACTCTTAGATATACCACTTTCCTTACATAAAGATGCCCACATTTTGGCATCAGCCGTCTATTTCGTCGGGAGGAAACCGTAAGCATATATGTCTTTCGTATTATATAGCATCTTCTTATAAAATGTCAAAAAAACACGGTTAACCCTTGACAACTGACCAAAAAAAAGGCGAGGTTAAGAAACCTCGCCAGCAAAAAAGGTACAATCCGAGTCTTGCTCTATTGGAACGTAATCTTGTCCGCTTTCGCTTTCTCAAACAAACCCCGAACAATCTCTAACGTCAATTTGGAGAGTTTTTGCGAAAATTCGGCATCTGTAAGCGTCCGGTACCGTGAAGGTTGCGATGCGGTAAGCCGTTCGTTGGCGATCGTCAGTGCGCTTGACACGAGAGGTATAGGTACTTCAAGAGGGATAGATGTATCTGGAACAGGTTCCGAAATTGGCGCAGAGGGTGTATCTACTGTATCACCTGCTAAAAAACTTTCGCGCCGCGAATTAATTTCGTCTAACACTTGTTGTGCGGCTACTTGGTGCGCAAATCTTTTTGAACCAGGAATCGGCTCCGGTGTCTCATGGACCCAATCTCCGTAAGACACGGTTACCTGCCATTGTGGAGAATCCGCAGGTCCGCACTGCGTCTCAGTGTAAGTCGGGTGGCGTAGCCCGCGTTCCTGGCAATATTGAATCAAAAGCCCTTTATAATTTTCCACAGCCTCGCCAGTCGCCAAATCTGTCATGTATCCCTCCTCAAGCGATTTACCGAGTATTACCACCGCCACTATTGTAAAACGATGGACGTTCGCCGCCCATTCTACGAGGTTTCACCTTCCGCTGCCGCTTCATCTCAATTCTACGACGTTTTTCGCTCGGCTTTTCGTAGAAACTCCGTTTTTTTATTTCTGTGACGATACCAGCTTTTCCACACATCTTCTTAAAACGTGCCAGGGCACGGTCAAACGCCTCACCTGAATCGACACTCACTTCTACTTGAACCATTTTTTTAGCCTCCATTGGAATTTAAAGTTACAAAAACACTTCATAAATTATATCATATCTCGCACTGGATGTCAAGTATTTCTTGCCAATTCCAATAACCGTTTGACAATTTACGAACCGCCTGCTATACTCATCTCACTAAAAAGGAGGGAGTACTATCTACGAAATCATCATCCTCTGCTTCGGGGCATGGCTCACTGGGGTCAGCAAAGCCGGTTTCGGCGGCGGCATTGGGATGATCGTCGTCCCTATGTTCACGCATTTCCGTAGCGCTCGAAACGTCATCGGATTGATGCTTCCACTCCTGTTTTCAACAGACATTTTCTCGCTTTTTCACTATTGGAAGCAGTGGCATCGCCAAAGTGTCACACGACTGATCCTCGGCTCCCTACTCGGTATCACCGTCGCCAGCCTGATTTTGAAAGACATCTCTGATGTCCATCTAAAAAAGGTCATCGGTGGTATCGCCTGTCTATTTGCGATATTAGAATTTCTGCGTCCGTATTGGCAGCCACTCCTCGGAAATTCCGGGCAACCCGTCCAAACAGCACTCCAATTCAAGACGTGGCATGGGCTACTTGCCGGAATATTCGCCGGGGCATTCTCAACCCTCGCACACATGGGCGGACTCGTTGTCATCATGTACCTACTCCCACAACGCTTGGGCAACAACGCCTTTGTTGCAACCACAACCGCCACCTATTTCCTGCTCAACTTCATCAAAATTCCGTTCTATTTCCGGTTGCAACTTTTCTCTGTTGAGATTCTGATTGAAGCCCTCGCGCTGCTTCCGTTCATCGGATTAGGTGTGCTAATAGGTATCTCGCTCAACAATCGCGTGCCGGAACTCCTCTTTTCAAGGATCGTCCTTTTCTTCCTATTCGCGACCGGTGTGCATCTCTTGTTCAGTTGACATATCTTTCCCTCTGTAGGAACGAGCTGTGCTCGCGATACGCTAAAGTTGAAAGCCAACTTGAAATATGTCCAAATATCCCCTATAATATACAGTGCAACAAAACAAACGAGGTCTAAAAACAAAGGGACCAGTTTCCCACCGCTGACGAGGTTTGTAATCTCGTCTATCTTCTAAACGACAAAAAACAGATGAGGTCTTAACACAATGAGTTTAAAATGGGGGGTATTAGGCGCAGGCAGCGTCGCACAACGCAGAGCAATGCCAGCTATTAACAAAGCGGAAGGTGCAGAACTCCATGCTTTGCTCTCACGCGACGCTACGCGAGCAGAACAATTGGCGCGGGAATACGGGGCAACCCATGCCTACACTACCGTCGAAGCACTGCTTGCGGACGATACACTTAACGCAATCTACGTCTCAACGCCCGTTCACCTACACTGTCGGCAGGTAATCGCCGCCGCAGAACGCGGCTTACATGTGCTTTGCGATAAACCGATGGCGCTCACACCACAAGAATGTACAGAAATGATCGCCGCCTGTGAGACAAACGGAGTCCATTTGCAAGTCTGTTTCCTCTTCCGATTTCACTCCTGCTTCCAACGGATCCGAACGTGGGTAGAGGAAGGACGTTTCGGCACCATCGTCCATGGACGTATGCCATTTCTCAAACAGTATCAACTCACGCCAGACGAATGGCGCGCCCAACCCGAAAAGAGTGGCGGCGGATGCTTCATGGACCTCGGTCCGCATAGTGTAGATCTACTTCGCTACCTCATCGGCGAGGTGAATGCCGTCAGCGCGTTTTACAACACCGCTCCCCAAGACACCACTGTTGAAGAAACCGGGGGCATCCTCATGCGCTTTGAGAACGGGGCGCAAGCTTTCACTGACCTCAGTTTTTCAGTACCCAGCTGCGATATCGTTTTGGAACTCTACGGCACAGAGGGCACAGCCTGGGTCTACAACGACGAGGGTTGGAAAATCAAAACCTACTTTGACGGTGAACAGCAATTGATCCCCTCACAATACGAGGACCTGTATCAATATCAATTTGAGCATTTCGCAGCATGTGTACACGAAGGTGTCACACCCATCACAACCGGAGATGATGGATTAAGAGCAAACGAAATTCTTGCCGCCGCATATCGCGCAGGGAAAACAGGGCAGTTGATTCCGTGTCCCGCTACATAGGATGGCTAATGTGTGCCAAAATGGCACAGTATTCCCCGTGTCTTTTTTGAATACGACAAATTGTCACGACAAAAAGCCTGTCAAAATGTCACGTTCTTCCGTCCAACCCTGATAATATGGCAGTTTTAGGGATTGGCACGAAAATTGCTAAACATATTCTGAAAACACGATGGCGTTTCTACGCCGTCTGATGATATAGAGGCACTGAGTGAAGGCATAGAACCCTTCCCTCACAATTTTCACGCCATACTCAGGAGGAATTCAGCGACATGGCACTTGTACCCCTTGGCGATAGGATTCTCGTCAAACGTTCAGATAACGATGAACAAACAACGAGCGGCGGAATTATCATCCCCGACACCGCCAAAGAGAAACCGCAGGAAGGCGAAGTTGTTGCCGTTGGAAACGGTAGACTTCTTGATAGTGGGGACCGACAGCCCGTTGATGTGGCAATAGGCGACCTCGTCCTATTTGCCAAATACGGCGGCACCGAAGTTACGTATGACAACACTGAATATCTCATCTTGCGCGAAGATGATATCTTAGCCAAGGTTAACTAAGAAAAGGAGTTAAACACATGGCAGCAAAACAACTAGCGTTTGATGAAGAAGCACGGAGCGCCATTAAACAAGGCGTTGACAAGCTCGCGGACGCAGTAAAAGTCACGTTAGGTCCCAAAGGACGGAACGTCGTGCTCGATAAGAAATTCGGCGCACCGACAATCACCAAAGATGGTGTTACCGTCGCAAAAGAGGTGGAACTCGAAGACGCCTACGAAAATATGGGCGCACAGATGGTCAAAGAGGTCGCATCTAAAACCAGCGATGTCGCTGGAGACGGAACCACCACCGCAACCATCCTCGCACAGTCTATCTATCGCGAAGGTTTGAAAAACGTCGCCGCAGGGCATAACCCTATGGCACTCAAACGCGGCATTGAAAAAGCCGTCGATGCAGTCGTCAACGCAATTCACGACTTGAGCAAAGAGGTTTCCGAAAAAACCGAGATCGCACAAGTCGCCGCTATTTCCGCAAACAACGATAACGCTATTGGTGATCTCATCGCTGATGCTATGGAAAAAGTCGGAAAAGATGGCGTTATCACCGTCGAAGAAGCAAAAAGCCTCGAAACGACGCTCGATGTCGTAGAAGGTATGCAGTTTGACCGCGGTTATCTATCCCCCTATTTCGTCACCGATGCCGATCGGATGGAAGCCGTTTTGGAAGACGCCGCAATCCTCATCCACGAAAAGAAAATCAGCAGCCTCAAAGACCTCGTTCCGGTCTTAGAGCGGACCGCACAGCAGGGCAAACCGCTGTTGATCATCGCTGAAGAGGTCGAAGGCGAAGCACTCGCAACCGTTGTCGTCAACAAAATTCGTGGAACACTCCGTTGTGCCGCTGTTAAGGCACCCGGCTACGGGGACCGTCGAAAAGCGATGCTCGAAGACATTGCCGTCTTGACGAACGGGCGCGTCATCTCCGAAGATCTCGGAATTAACCTCGAAAATATCACATTGAATGACCTCGGCAGTGCCAAACGTATTGTTATTGACAAGGATAACACAACCGTCGTTGAAGGTGAAGGCACAACCGAAGCCATCCAAGGACGTATCGACCAGATTCGTAGACAGATCGAAGACACAACATCCGACTACGACCGCGAAAAATTGCAGGAACGCCTCGCAAAACTCGCCGGTGGTGTTGCCGTCATTAACGTCGGGGCCGCTACAGAAGTTGAGATGAAAGAGAAGAAAGCACGCGTTGAAGACGCTATGCACGCCACACGCGCCGCCGTTGAGGAAGGTGTTGTTGTCGGTGGCGGGGTCGCACTTGTGAGATCCCAAGAAGCTCTTGATTCACTCGAACTCAGTGATCCGACGGAAGAGGTTGGTCTCTCTATTGTTCGTCGTGCACTCGAAGATCCGCTGCGTCAGATTGCGAAGAACGCTGGACAAGAAGACTCCGTCATCATCGCAAAAGTCAAGGACGAAGGCGGAAACGTTGGCTACGATGCCCATCGAGAACGCTTCATTGACATGTTTGAAGCTGGTATTCCCGATCCGACTAAGGTCGTGCGGGTGGCGTTGCAAAACGCAGCCAGTATCGCAGCGTTGATGATCACCACCGAAACGCTCATCGCAGAACTACCTGAGGCAGAAGCACCTGCACCGCCGATGCCCCCGGGTGGCGATATGCATTACTAAACCCTTAGTACCACAAAAGGCGAGGTTTCCGAATCTCGCCTTTTCTATTCTTCTGTTTCCGAACCGCTGACTGCTGACAACAACCGTTCACACTCCCGAAGCACAGCCGCAACCGAAACCGTGTGCATGCACGGCGAGGTCCCATCGGCAAGTGCTTGACACCCATATTCAAATCCCAAATTGAGACATGGACTACAGGGTATCCGCGCACGCACGATACTCGAATTACGATTCCAAGGACCCCATTGCGCAAAATTTGTAGGACCATGCAACCCTATAACCGGCGTTCCGGTCGCCGCCGCGAGGTGCATCGGACCACAGTTACCGCTCACTACTAACGTCGCATCCGCAAAAAGCGCGGCGAGTTGGTTGACATCTGTCCGTCCTGCAAGTACGACGGCTCGATGTTTCGTCCGATCTGCGATCTCTTTAGAGACCGCCGCCTCACCGGAAGTTCCTGTCAAAAGTATCTGTGCACCATATTTTGCAGTGAGAGCATTTGCCAGCGCTACATAGCGTCCCTGTGGCCACCGCCTGCGAGGCTCGCTGCGTCTACCCGCCTCTGGATGTAGGACAATAAGGGGTTTCTCCAGCGAGATGTTTTCTTCTGCCAAAACTTCGCGCACCCACGTGCGTTCCTTTTCGCGCCACCAAGCCTCAAGTTCAAATTCTTGGACTGAACAGTTCAGTTGCGCCGCAAGGCTCAAAAAATTGCGGACCTCATGCCGTCCTTGAACGTGCGGCACTGTCTTCGTGAAAAGGAAGTGACGATATTGTCCTTTTGTCGAAAACCCGACTCGCATCGGGGCACCCGTTGCGTAAGCGAGCAGCGCGCTCAATCGGGGCCAATGCTCTAAGTCGATTGCCCAATCAAATCTCTCGCGACGCAGCAGCGAAATCAATCGACCTCCTGGTTTATGGAAGGGGATATGCCTGTCAATATAAGGACACGCCGCTAAATAATTGAGGTTTGTTGGAGACGCTAACATTGAGACTTCGGCATCTGGAAAGGCATATCGAATTGCACGAATGGTGGGGATCGCCAAAATTGTGTCACCCAAAGCAGAGAGTTGGATGAAGATAATCTTTTTTGGGATGGGTTTTGTCGATGCCTGCTTAGAAAATAGGCGCAGCAGCACACAAAGCGGAATACCAAGGTATCGGTCTAAGTGCTGTTGAAGCTGAGTCGACTGCATGAATCTCAAATCAAGAAGTGTTGCTAATCCTGTAAATCCTACTTCAGACAATTACTGACAACTAATTCGCGTAACCGTATAACTCAATCTCCGCAATCTTCGCGAGTGCCGTTGTCGGTCCTGTTATACGGTATAATAAACGTCCACGCCGCACTTGTCCCTCTTTGATTTCCACATTTTCGCGTCGTATCTGAACGTTCTCCCGTCTTCGAGCGGCATCCTCCGTCGTCCGATGCACGACCAATTTGATGCCCGTTGTCATAATCACTTTGTTAAAACGCACATCAATGATCGACTCCTTATTACTCCGCTTGTCATAAATTTTATCCCACTCGCCGCGCGAGTTATACGCCATCAACTCGAACTCTTCCAAATTCGTCGAGTGAATCACAATCCGATAGACGGATCTCTTTTCCGGCAAATAAATGATCGCTTCCGATGGAATATCAAGATCGGTTACGACACTACCCGAACTCTTTTTACGTTGAGATTGTCCGATAGTCTCAGTGTTTCCATCAATGATTGCTGGGTCACTGGCGGTGACACCCGGTAAAAGGGCGTAGTTCTCACTCCACTGCTGAGCGAGATTACAACCGTAGTATAGACACATCAACCCCAATAACACGGCTACGTGCCCGCTGTATGATCTGAATTTAACACGCATTATTGCCTCCGAGGGACACGATTCGCCTCAATCTGATTGAGAATGTCCTCTTTCGTCAATTTACGCACCTTGAAATGCAATTTCCTAAAGAACGGCACCAAATCCTCACCCGCCGCTTCGCTGAAGTAATACACCAAAAAACTGGTCTTCATCGTCCCCTCCAGTTTTTGATGTAGACCGTCTCGCTCCATCAACCGAAAAACCCGGATGTAAAAATCTGTGCCATATCGCTTCCACAACTCAGCAACAAGTGTGTAGGCATATCTATAGCGCCAATGCGTCAGCGGATTATTTTCAGTATGCCCCCCCCAACTCTCCAATTGATTCACGCCATCGAGGTCGACTCGTAGATCTCCCTCAAGACTGTCAAACTTAGGGTGCGTGCCACCTTTCGCATATTCCGTCTGAATCAGGACAGCAATGCCTTCTGAGAACCATACCGGTAAAAAATAGATATTCGTAAAGGCATGGGTCAGTTCATGGACGCGCACGCCATGTTTTTCATACATCTGTATTGGGAAATCCATCTGAATGCTGTTAATAAACTTCACATAGCGTCCGTCCAGAATCCCGGAACGGTAATCAGTGCGTGTAACCGCCGAGAGGTTACTGCCCCTATAAAGGTGATGCAACGTCACATGAATCTTATGCTTCGGCTGGAAACCGAAAAGTCGATTCATCGCCTCGTAAAGACTTTCCATATAACCGAGTGCACTTCGTGTGAACAACTCCCGTTCCTCGACTTCGTCAAACCCTTCGAGCACTTGCAGATCCTCAGCAAATTTGAGGGTATAGTGATCACTCTCCCCGAATAGGGCGTCCGGTCTAATCTTAATCGTTGCCTTTGAGGGTCTCAGCATGAGCGAAGTGGCATCCCGTTCTTCGAGTATCCGTTTCTCGCGCCGTTGCTGCGCTTCCTCTAACGCAGTTAAGGCACGACAACCGTTAAAAACGAACAGCAACGCAAGCGGCACAAGCACGACTCGCATTCGCATCACGCTATTGAAAATCGGAACAATAGGGCACAATCTACGTCTATATTTCACGATAGTCCTCTTCAAAGCGGCACTGCCTTAGACGTATCACCGATGCGTCGCATGGTAATCTCCTGTTCGACTGTTGGATCGGGCAGTCCTGTTTCGGCGAGTCGGCGTTGCAGAAAAGCCTCCATATCTGCTTTCAGACGCGCAACGACATCATCTGCCTCTTCAGCCAGATTATAAACCTCGTCGGGATCCTCTTCAAGATCGTAGAGTTCCAAATCCGGTGTCTTGTAAACGGCAGGCGTGCCACCGGTTTCAACAATTAATTTCCACTTCCGAGTTTGCCACCCACGCTTTTTCATCCACCCGCATTCGGTAAGATAGACCGCTTCCGTCGTCCCGCCGTGCGAGCTGTTTTCCATCAAGGCTCGTAGACTTGTCCCCTCCATCTTTTCGCGCGTCGCCACAGCCGTCAACCCCGCATAATCAAGGAGGGTCGGGGCAATGTCAGTAAGACGGACAAGACCATCAAGCCGTTGTCCTTCAGGAATAAGTGCCGGACAGTGAACGATTAACGGCACGTGGCAATTAGTTTCGTAGAGGCCATGATGATCATACCAGAGTTCGTGTTCGTCAAGTTCTTCACCGTGATCGGCGGTAATAATCAGGAGCGTCTCCTCAAGTTGCCCGCAATCTTTCAAATATCGGAACAATTGCGCCAGGCACACATCCATGTAAGCGATCGAGGCATCGTATTGCGCGTTCACATACTGTCTATCCGTCCAAAGCCGCTTCTTCGTAATATTGTCCGGATCCGATGGGTCTGGTGTGCACATCCACTGCCGGAAATAGTCCGTAAAAGGTTCGCATGCGTAGACAGCATCCATACTTCGATTGTTCGGATCACACTCATCCCCACTATAAAACATCCGTTCAAACGGCAACGGTGGAAGATACGGGGTATGTGGATCCCAATAGTGAAGAAAGGCGAACCAAGGTTTATCCTGCGCCTGCGCGAGGTCCAAAAGTTCAATCGCCGTTTCGTTAACCGCCTCCGCCTTCCGAGCCTTGCGGTAACCTGTTTCCCATTGGTAGCCGCGATAGTATGCTTCGGGGAAACCACGCTGAAACCAGCGTCCCAAATTGTCCGCAGCAACAGTAAAGTAGCCCGCCTCACTCAACAGTTCCGGAGCCGTCTTTATGTCCGTTGCTAAGTTTAACGTCCCACCCTGCGTAATAATTTGGTGGGATAAGACATCCTTGCCCGTAAACATCGTCGTATGGGCAGGATGTGTCGGAATATGCGGGCTGATACACTTCTCAAAAAGCGTCGCTTTCTCTGCGAGTGCATCGAGGTGCGGCGTTGTCAGGTTACGATGTCCGTAACAACTCATACTCGATGCCCGTAGCGTATCTAACGAGATAAGGATAATATTACGCAAAAATTCGACTCCTTTCCGCTAATCCCCTGCCGCAACATCCGCTGAGGTCACCTGTGCCTCACGAATCGCCTCACACAGATAAGTAATCCCTTCAGGAATATCATCCACGTGGCAGTAAGCATACGCCAACCGGATCGCTTTCACCGGATCGCTCGCGTAATGGAAAGCACTTCCATTACTATATCCGACCCCTTTTGCCGAGGCAAGTTCCTGTAACTTGTTGAGATCCGTAGTCTCCGGTAGATCTATCCATAGGAAGAGTCCACCACGGGGATGTGTCCATGTACAGAGGTCGCTGACGTGCTTCTCAAGCGTCTCCACCACTGCGCGACATTTCGCTCCCACCGCCGCATTCGTTTTCACGAGGTGGGCTTCCAAGTGCTCCATGAAAAATTCAGCAACGATTGCACTCGCCAATGCACTCGTCCCACCGTCCCAGCGGTTCTGGTGGATTTGTCCCCAATAGGGTTCTCTCGCAACAAAATACCCTTGACGAACACCTGCCCCTAAAATCTTAGAGAAAGTCGCAATAAAGATCACCCGATTGGAGATATCTAACTTAAAAAGCGAAGCTGGTGTCGGTGTCGATGTAAAGTCAATGTCGCCGTAGCAATCATCTTCGACGATGAGTGTGTCGTATTCTTCCGCTAAGGCTAACATCCGATGACGACGCTCAAGTGAGAGAATCGCACCTGTCGGGTTCTGATGGTTCGATGTCGTATAGATGAACGATGGACGGATATTCTGGCGTTTGAGTTCCCCAAGTTTCGCTTCCAGGGCATCCATATTCATGCCGTCGGTATAGTCCATCGGCACACCGACGATATTCGCCTTGAAGTGCCGCATGATACCTAAGGTGCCACTATAAGTATATTCTTCTGTTAATACCGTGTCCCCAGGATTAATCAACGTCCCTAATACCAATTCCAGTGCCTGCATGGAGCCTGAGGTAATTGAGATGTTATCTATCGGCAGTGGGATACCTTCACGTCTCTCAAATCGCATTGATGCCAGTTCTCGTAATCCCTGATAGCCCGATTCGCCCGGATAGTTAACCAGATCACCGCCCAGCTTACGGAGAGCCTTTTCACTCGCGGCAATTAACCCTTCCGTCGGGAATGTATATGGATCCGGACGCCCGCCTGTAAAACCAAAATCTTTCATAGTATACTCCTTGTTCTTGGCAGATTCCATATAAATGAATTATAACAGACTCCGTGAAAAAAGGCAACACCCAAAAACGCACGGACGCGTAACCATCCCAATTGACATCACATTCCACCTCGTGCTATACTTTGGTATCTTGATGAGGGCGGCACAAACTATGATAATCTTCCGTTTTCCTACACGCATTAGCACAGATGAGAACCCAAAACCTGCTTCCAAACCTCACCTTTGAATCGATGCGCTCGTGTGATCTACAGGAGGTCCTGAAAATCGAAAACGAGTGCTTTGAGAATCCGTGGAGTGAAACCTACTACACGCTGTCTCTGAAGCGACCTCGGTCGTATGAACACTTTTATGTGGCTCGTCACGAGAACACCATCGTCGGTTACATTGTGTTCAGTATCCTTCATGAAGAGGCGCATATCCTGAACCTCGCAGTACCAGTTGTCTATCGGCGACAGGGCATCGCCAAATACTTGCTCACTTCAGCCCTAAAAATGATACAGGCACAAGATGGGCACGAGGTCTTTCTGGAGGTCGCTGTTAGCAATCTACCCGCTCAGTATCTCTACCGGCAGTTCGGGTTCCGCATCTGTGGCATCCGAAAAAACTACTACGGGCGCTATAAAGACGCTTATGTTTTCCGAAAAGGAGTAGAAATTCATGTTGTTTAATGTATTAAGCCAAACCTTTTCAGCAACGACAAACCTATCGCTCTCAACCCGCCGACAGGAAGCGCGGACAGTCGGCAGAAACGGTTGGCGTGTCATTGAAGAAGAGATTAACTGGAATACCGCTGAAACCGCTATCGTTGTCGTTGATATGTGGAACGAACACTGGTCATGGGGCGCGACAGAACGGGTGAACGTGATGGCACCGCGGATGAACATCGTTCTGGATCGAGCGCGAGAACGCGGCATACAAATTATCCATGCGCCGTCCGACACAATGGACTTCTACGAAGCGCATCCAGCGCGCCGTGCCGTTTTGGAGCTACCGCACGCTGATACTCCTCCCGAACGTGAACTCCCCGATCCACCCTTACCCGTTGATGCCTCGGATGGCGGCTCAGATACCGGCGAAACTGATGGCTACAAAGCGTGGCACCGTCAGCATCCAGCCATTGAAATCTCTGATATAGATGCCATCAGTGACGACGGGCAGGAGGTCTACAACCTACTGGATCACAAAGGTATTAAAAATATTATCTTCATGGGCGTTCACACCAATATGTGCGTTCTCGGACGTTCCTTCGCTATTAAACAGATGGTCCGTTGGGGGTGCAACGCCGTTCTTGCACGCGACCTCACCGATGCGATGTACAACCCGTTCAAGCCGCCTTACGTCAGCCATGAGGAAGGGACGCAGCTCATTATTGAATATATTGAGAAATTCTGGTGTCCTACAATCCTGAGCGGTGATTTGACGACTCCTAAGGTTTGATATACCCTACGCACAAAAAATGCCCACGGTAACAAGAATACCGCGGGCATTTTAATTTTCCTATGTTCCCTACTGACGGTTGTCTTTCAGCGCCCCCCACGTTGTCGTAAGTTTCGTCTTCGGATCTACAGCAGTGCTCGCGGCAGGCACAACCTCCAAAGCACTGAACATCGCGTTCAGATCACCCGCCCCCGTCTCCGCGTTTCCTGCAAAGTGGAGATCCAGGGTGCCGTCACTGACTTCAATCCCCGAATACGTTTTAATATCAATCTCATCTTTGCCCGGTGTCACGTAAAGCGGCTCAACGTTGTCCTCTTCAATAAAAATATCGAAACCGCGGTTGTTCGGTGACCAGTGCTCACCCACAAGATAGGTAACATCAAAAACACCATCGCCAGTCTTAAACTGATACTTAACAGTGTCAGGGAATTGTGCCCAACTCACAGCGTAGAAGAGTTCCACATCATAGCCAGCGGCTTCCGCCTGCGCTTGCGCATCCGCTGTCAGGGTTTGGACTTCAGCCGTGCGGGGAAGTTTTTCAATCCATCCACCCCAAGACTGATCCTCCTGCTGTGCACCGTGCCAGACGCGCCCTTTGGAATCCGTGAAGTCATCTGTCTTGCCACCCCACACCCGAAATTCTTCAGCCGGTAGCAACGAAGGGACTGCAAGAATCCCCAGAAAAGCGACAACCATCAAAACACTGAATAATCTCATCAAAAATACCTCCATTTGTTCGCTAATTCCGCTCCGCTTTCAAAGTTCCCCAAGTCGTGGTGAGCTTCTGCTTCGGGTCAACGGCTAATGCAGGGATTACCTCTATCCCGCTAAACATCGCATTGAGATCTCCAGCACCGGTCTTCGGATTGCCAGCGAATTCAAAACTCATCACCTTGTCTTTAACTTCAATGCCCTCGTATCGTATAATATCTATCTCGTGATTACCCGGCGTCACATATTCCTCTTCAACAATCTCGTCTTCAATGATAATATCGAAACCGCGGTTGTTCGGAGACCAGTGTTCGCCGACGAGATAAGTAACAGTGAACATACCTTTGCCAGTCTTCAGGTCCATCTTCACGACATCAGGAAACTGTGCCCAACTCACAGCATAGAAAAGTTCCTTATCGTACCCCTCTTTCTTCGCCAGTTTTTCGGCATCTTTCGTGAGTTGTACAACCTCTGCTGTGCGCGGCAATTTTTCAACCCAACCGCCCCATTCTTTCTTTTCGTTCTGTCCACCGTGCCAAATACGACCATCGGAATCTTTAAAATCCTCCATTTTGCCGCCCCATACCCGAATCTCTTCGGCTGAACCCGCATCGTGGACGATCGTTACCGCAAGGTATGCGGCAATCAAAACAACAAAAAATAAACTGTGTTGCATGTTTTCCTCCTTATTTTAATTGAGAAACATGAAGATACTGAATTAAGAATAACACATCAGGGTCGCAATTGCAAGATTTTCGCAATTACTCCGCGCGCTCAATCACAACAACTCGCTGGTTCGCTTGCACATCGGTCAACGTTTGCACAATGCCGCTCGGCCATTGAATAACAATGCGATCCACTGTTTCGTGATGCCCAAGTCCAAACTCGACATCAATACTGCTTTGAGAAAGGTAACTGTCGCCCGCTGTCACCTGCTGAATCTGATGAAGATCGCCAGCACTCACCTTCACAAGTGCCCCAACACCATCCCGGTTGCTTACTGTGCCGACCGTGCGAATCTGAAGCCACGACCGTTGGTTCCCCCCATCGTTTCGAAGCAACATCGGCTTCCCACCACTGTTGACGATAAATAGATCTAAATCGCCATCGGCATCGTAATCCGCAACGGCGACCCCTCTACCAACCCCGTCCGAGTTGAATTCCCGAAGTCCGGCAGCGTCAGAAATGTCAGTGAAGGTGCCGTCACCATTGTTCTGGAGAAAAACATCCGCTTGCCCGTGTGCCTCCCATGAAGCCGGATCGATGTGTCCCGCCGAGAAGAAGATATCCATATCCCCATCGTTATCCGCGTCGAACAAGGCAGTCCCCCAACATGTTTTACCGAGTCCCGACTCAAAAACACCACTCTTCGCCGAAACATCGGTAAAGGTGCCGTCACCATTATTTTTATAGAGAACATTGTTTTCATCCAACCAGTTCGTAACAAAGAGATCCAAATCACCATCGGCATCGTAATCGCCCCAACTGATGCCCATCCCACTCCGTATATCACCGGTGCGACTCCTGGCATCTGGACGATTCGTGTTCGTGAACGTTAACTCACCATCGTTGCGATAGAGGATATTCTGGTCGGTATCATTGGCGAGATACAGATCCAGATCGCCATCGGCATCGTAATCCGCCGCGGCAACACCAAGGGTCAAGTGAAATCCGCCATTCACTTTGGCGGCATCCGTAATGTTTATGAAACCGCCGTCTCCTTTATTTAGATAAAGAACGTTCGCCTGTCCGAAGAAATCATACGGGAAAAAGACTTCATCGCCTTGTGGAACTTTGGTATATTCAATATAGTTACCGATATAAAGGTCGAGGTAACCGTCGCTATCGTAATCACCCCAAGCGATCCCTGCTCCAAAACCATCATGACCAATACCGCCAGCACCAGACGAGAAGCGTTTGAAAGTCCCGTCGCCGTTGTTCCGATAGAACAGGTTGGCCTTATAGTTCGTGACATAGAGATCAGCATCACCATCGTTGTCATAATCTGCAAAGGCACACCCCATCCCCCAACCGGTGTCGCCGACGCCAGCAGTATCCGTTACATCGCTGAAAGTGCCATTACCGTTATTCCGATAGAGCGCGTTTTTCGGTAACACCGCGTCCGATGTTGGGCGCACCAAAGCACTGTTGGCTATATAAAGATCTAACTTCCCATCGTTGTCGTAGTCGCACCACGCCGCTCCCGAACCCACGAGCGCAGGCACCACACGCAAGTCGATACCACCGGCGTGCTCAAAATGGATGCCCGCTTGTTCAGTGACATCCACAAATCGAATATCAGAGGCGTAACTGCTCAAACTAAACGTAAGACTCAAGACCGCAATAGCGTCTCGCAACCGATGGGGCATTCAAATTCCTCTCAGATAAGAACTGTTCCACGCTTTCGCTGGTGAGGTTTTCAACCTCGTCTACCTAACTCGTGTTGTATAAACATTATACACAAAACCGTGTGTCAGGTGTATCTTTATTTTTTCTCCCTACCCCCATTAGCGATGTTTCCGAACCCCGCCACTCTGACAACTAATCCCTACCTTATCCCTGACAACTGACAACTGATAACCGATAACTATTACGATTTTAGTTGCAATTACACGAAAAATGTGTTAAAATTCATAAGAGTTAATGTGGTTAAAGCCAGTTGTCTAAGTTAGAGGGCATGCAAGTGGAAATATCTGTTTTAGTACTTAACGCCAGCTACGAAGCAATCAACGTTTGTAACCTCAGGCGCGCTATGAAAATGGTTTTTAAGGGCACTGCACAGACTGAAGAAGTCTCTGATATTGAGATTCATTCACCCAGTGCTGCGATGAAAGTACCACATGTAATTCGGTTAGTAAACTACGTCCACGTCCCGCGCAGCGTTGTCAAATTTTCACGGAGGAATGTTCTCGTCCGCGACCAGTATACATGTCAATACTGTCATTGCGAGTTCCCAGCAGCGCAACTCACGATGGACCATGTGATACCCATCTCTCGCGGCGGAGAAACGACATGGGAGAACGTTGTGACGGCCTGCAAAGAGTGTAATAACAAAAAGGGCAGTAAAATGCTCTATGAAACGCGATGGAAACTGCAACGTCAGCCGAAAACACCGTCAATTTTGACCTATTTGCAACTCAATCGTCACTTTCGCGGGTGCCACCCATCGTGGAGAAAATATCTGTATATCAACTAAATCATGCACGATCCGAAAAAACTAAAAAAACGTTGGGAATTCCAGCGTGCCTATCAGAAGGGCAATAAGTATTGGAATCGCTATTTTGTGATATACGTCTTCCACAACCATTTCAATAACCTCCGATTAGGAATAACCGTCAGTAAAAAAGTCGGAAAAAGCGTTCAGCGAAATCGGGTCAAAAGGCTCATTCGCGAATCGTTTCGGCAGTTACGCCCACGCATAAAAACTGAATATGACATCGTAGTCGTCGGAAGAACACCAGCCCGTCGACTCACGTGTCAAGAAGCAAAAGATGGATTGTTTCACCTCTTTCGGAAAGCATTTATTTTAAACAATCCACCCAGCGACACGCTAAGGCAAGGTAGAAACGATGGCAGTCGGTAAGGATAGAAGCGTGCCACATTGTAAGCACTGCGAAGAAGGTAACAACCAACATGGAAACCGGCGGATACGCAATAAATTGGACGGGACGGTGATACTTCTACAACTCATCCGCTTTTATCGACGCTTTATTTCGCCGTTCTTTCCACCGTCCTGCCGATTCTATCCGACATGCTCGCAATATGCCCTCCAAGCGTTAAAACGCTACGGTGCCCTCAAAGGGTGCTGGTTAACAATTAAACGACTTTCAAAATGTCACCCTTACCATCCCGGAGGCTTTGACCTTCTAAAATAGCAGGAAGGAACGCACGTCAACATCAAAACGCATATCCTTCCGCCCCAAAGTAAAATTAAAAAACACAAAAAGTGAGGAGCGTCTAATCTCGATGGGAGTACGTTATATTCTTGCATTGGTTCTAATGATTGCAGTGATGATCGGATGGAGCCTATTTTTCGGCAAACGTTTTGCCCCGCAACCCGAGGACCCCGCAACTACCGAGACACCAGCAGCGCCCAGTCCAAGTGAGGCACAATCGGGCACTGCAACACACGGAACACTCGATGGAACTGATGCGTCCGTGAGTGCTGACCTCTGGACACCCGTTGAGGAAAGTCCAGACGATGCAAAAGTCAGCGTCCAAACCGATAACTACACTGTTGTTTTTAACGAAAAACTCGCAATCCCTAAACAGTGGCAATTAAATCATTTTCCAGACAGGACGGACGCAGACAAAACCCCTTTGAACCTAATTCCTGAAAACGCACTTAACTGCCTTGCACTTCGGTTCGGTAATTCGCAGCTCCAACTTGATTCACTCCGTGCCAGGTGGAAGGCTGACAAATCGGAAGTTAACATCACAAATGGGCAAACTGCTGAAACACTTGTCTTCAGGACACAAATCGGAGAAAAATTACAGGTCGCAAAGCTGTTCGCCTTCAATCCGGACAACTACTTCGTTGATATGGTGCTAACCTTCCAAAACGTCTCTGATGAACCGCTGCTTATGGGTGGAACCGAACCCGCAAATGGATACCAACTTCAGTGGGGACGCGGTATTAATGCCGATCTGCTTCCACATGAAAAAAAGAGCGGCAAACGTGGACGACGCGGCAGTGAAGGCGCAAAAGCGTATATCGGTGAAGACAAACCGAGGCGTGAACTCAAATCTGAACGGGCGTTAGCCACGGTCCTCTGGGCTGGCATGGACAGCCAGTACTTCAGCGCATTGATGATTCCAGATCAGCAGCTGGCCGCTACCTATAAATTTATAGAAACACCACAGGCAGATGTTACAACCGATATTGCTGTCACCGCACCAACAGAGACCGCCGCACTCGTCTTGCCGAGTTTTTATCTCGCACCACAGGAAAAGAAAACGCATGTTTTTCGGCTCTACGTTGGTCCCAAGGACGATACGATCCTAAAAGGTATAGAAGCACCGAATGCCCCTGAAAACCCAGTGCGTCTCTCGAAAATCATTGATTTCGGATTCTTCTGGCCCCTCGCATGGGGAATGCTCTGGATATTTAAAGGGTTTCACAGTGTTGTTGGAAACTACGGCGTCGCGATTATCCTCCTGACTGCTTTGGTGAAGGTCATCTCTTATCCCTTCACACGCAAAGCACATAAATCTATGAAGGAGATGCAGAAACTTCAACCGCAGTTAGTGGAATTGAAGGAGAAATACAGGGATGACCCGCAGAAACTCAATCGCGCCACGATGCGACTTTACAAGGAGCACGGCGTCAACCCGTTAGGGGGCTGTATACCATGGCTCCCACAAATTCCTATTTTTTGGGCACTCTTCGCACTGCTTGGAAGCGCAGTGGAACTCCGTGGAGCACCCTTCCTTTTATGGATTGATGACCTTTCTGCTCCCGACACTTTAATCGAACTGCCTTTCACGATTCCATTGATTGTCACGCAAATAGATGCCGTCCGCCTATTACCTATAATAAACGGCTTAACAACCTGGCTCCAACAGAAATTCGTCGGCAATATGGCACCAACAACGGACAACATGCAAGCGAAATTAATGCAGTTTATGCCTCTCATTTTTATCTTCATCTTTTATAACTGGGCATCCGGGTTTGTGTTGTATTGGTTGTGTAATAATGTTTTCACGATAGCACAACAATACTTACAAAACCGAACCGAGACTGACGAGGATCAATCCACACCAGCAGGCACGAAAAGAAGGAAAAATTAAAATGCAGCACTACATCGAAACCGAAGGCGATACTGTGGAAGAAGCAATTGAACACGCCCTCACCGAACTTGAAGCAACTCGCGATCAAGTCACGATTGACATCGTCAGCGAACCTACGAAAGGGATTTTAAACTTCGGTGCTAAACCCGCGAAGGTCCGCGCAACGCTCAAACAAGATGTCTCTTCCGCACCGGAAACGATTCTAAAGGAAATGCTCAACCGGATGGGAATCGACGCGGAGGTTGAATCGAGTTTTGTTGACGGAAGCATACACCTCAATATTGCCACCGACAGTCCTGCCCTACTCATCGGGAAACACGGGCAAACCCTTGATGCAATCGAACGTTTGCTTAATTGTATCGTCAACAAAGCCTCGCTTGTAAAAAGACGCGTTTTTGTCAACACGGAGGGCTATCGAGAACGCCGGGAAGAACGACTCGTCGAAATGGCACACCAAGTCGCTGAAAAGGTCAGGTATACGGATCGGGAAGTCGTCCTTGCACCGATGTCCGCACGCGATCGCCGTATCATTCATGTTACCTTGAAAGGAGACGAGATTGTGTCTACCTACAGCCAAGGCGAGGGTGAAATGCGACGCGTCGTCGTCACAACACAACAACCTTAAAAGGATTGTCAGTTATCGGTTCGGGGAATCAACGGTATGGAGTTCTTATGGGCTTCCTCGTCTCCGAAAATCCTTCAGTTGTCGGTTAAGAGGCTTTCGTTTAACAAACTCCTCTTGTAACCGATAACCGAAAGCATTGCGTAGCAATGCGCACCGATAACCATCTATCTGAAAACCGATAACTATTCTATGAAGTTCCACGATACGATTGCAGCCATCGCAACAGCACGCGGTGAAGCCGGCATCGGCATCGTCCGAGTGAGTGGGGACCTTGCCCGACCGATTGCTGCTGAATTATTCCAATCACCGCGCGGTGTGTCTCCCACAGAACTATCAACGCATACACTTACTTATGGACACGTCATAGATACAAACGCATCCGATGAAGTCATTGACGAAGTGCTACTCGGTATCATGCACGCACCCAACACATATACCGGTGAAGACATCGTCGAATTTAACTGCCACGGCGGAATCCTGACACTCACGACAGTGCTGGACCTGGTGGTAAAGAGTGGGGCACGGGTCGCCGAACCCGGAGAATTTACAAAACGTGCCTTTCTCAACGGAAGACTGGATTTAGCACAAGCGGAAGCAGTTGCCGAACTCATCGCCTCGAAAACAGATCTCAGCCGAAAGATCGCTATAGACGCACTCGCCGGAAAACTCTCTGATACTGTCAATTCTCTCAGCGATCGACTCGCTGACTTGCTCGCAGAAATTGAAGCTTCCATCGACTTCCCCGAGGAAGATCTGGATTTCATGAAGGTAGAAATGCAACTTGAAGCGGCGCGTGCTGTTCAGAACGACTTAACCACACTCCTCGACACCGCCGATGAGGGTAGAATTATCGCGGAAGGAGTTAATGTCGCTATACTCGGAAAACCCAACGTCGGAAAATCGAGCCTGCTCAATGTACTCGTTGGTGCGACACGTGCAATCGTTACAGATATACCCGGCACAACACGCGATACAATTGAAGAAACGATTAATATCAAGGGCATTCCGTTGAAACTTATTGATACCGCTGGAATTCGACAGACAGATGACATTGTAGAGCAACAAGGCGTTGAACGGAGCAAAGCGGTGATTGACAGGGCAGAGCTGTTACTGTTGATGTTCGATGCTTCGCAACCCCTAAATAACGCAGATTTGGAACTCTTACAGATAGCGCAGTCAGCCAAAGCAATTCTTATTCTCAACAAGGTGGATCTACCAGTTGTGACACCGTCAACGGCATTGCTTGTGCACTGTCCTAAGAAACGGATTGTTGAGACAGCGATTCCTGAGGACAAAGGACTTGATACCCTAAAGTCTACGATCTGTGAAGAATTACTGGGAGGCGAATTAAGTGTCGGTGAATCCCCCATTGTGACAAACGCTCGCCACCAAGAAGCGCTCCGACGCGCCAGCGAAGGACTCAATTATGCGATAGAGAGCCTCGAAAACGGTATGCCTCCTGATCTCGTTTCTGTTGATCTGCAGATCAGTTTGGATGGTCTCGGAGACATCGTTGGTAAGACGACAACTGAAGATATTTTGGATAGAATCTTCTCTCAGTTCTGCGTCGGAAAGTAAAAAATGAGAACTTTTATCGTGATTGGGTGTGTCTATTTCCTGTAGGCGAGCAGAGGGAAGCGTTTTGGACACAACATCACAAAGGAGTGAGTCATGTTGGGAGCAAAACAACAGTGGTGCCCTCGCTGTCAAATGTGCAATAATGCTGTTGAAATAAATCAAATCGTAAGTAAAATAAGACGTTATTAAACAAAAAAGGAGAAAATTGATGTTCAATTCTGTTTTTCGCCGCATATCACTCGGTGTTCTGCTGCTGATGGTAGGCACTGTCCCCGCACTCATCGCGAGCGACGAAATTAAATGGGAAAAAACGCTTGAGGACAGCCTGACAAAAGCCGAAAAAACCGGCAAACCGATGATGATGGACTTCTATACCGATTGGTGAGGGTTTTGTAAGCGGCTGGATGCCGAAACGTTCACGGATGCACGCATTATTGAGCTTTCTGAGAAGTTTGTTTCCGTCAAAGTGAATCCCGAAGATAAGAGTTATCCGCTCAATGAAGAGACGCGGAGTCGGTACGGAGTCACTGCTTACCCAGCAGTTCTGTTCGTCAGTCCAGATGGAGGTCTCATCCAAAGGGTTTCAGGATTTCTCACACCGGAACAGTTTTCACCGATTATGCAAGATGCTTTGGCAAAAGAGGAAGTCTTTTCAAAGAAACTCGACGAACTCAAGAAGAAGCCAGACGATGCCAAACTCAACGCTCAAGTCGCGCTGACCTATATTGAACGGAACCAGCTTGAAAAAGCAGTCTCGTTTAGTGAGAAAGCGTTTGAGCATGATCCGAGAAACCGGACGAAACTCCTCCCCGACCTACACAACCGATTGGGACTCGCTTACGGCGGACTGGTTGAAAAGGCGATGCTTGAGAACACCGAAGAAGCGGAGATGCACTTTCAAAAGGCTGTCTCTCACTTCAAAGTCGTCATAGACACGTATCCGAAAAGCAAGGCACATGAACCCGCCCAATACTATCTCGGCGTAACATACGCCATCAAAGGGAATTTTGAAGATGCGATCGCCATGCTTGAGAAGTTATCCCACCATGCTAAGGATAAGAACGTAAGGCAAAATGCTGAGGCGATGCTGGAACGGGTCAAAGATTTGGCGAGTTCGAACTAACAATTTCTGGTAGGTGCGGTTTTGCGGCGTACTCGCCCCAGTGAATGCCACACGGAGAACCTTCATACCGTTGATTCATGCGACCTGCATTCCAACCGTACCTATAACATCAACGCAGCAATCTCATCTGCGGTTAGAAGTCGATACTGTCCAGACGGAAGATTCCCTAACCGCAAATTGCCGATTCGGACCCGCTTCAAACGGATGACTGGGTGTCCAACGGCTTTAAACATTAACCGTACCTGCCGTTTCTTTCCCTCGTGGATCACGACCTCAAATTTCGCTGTCGCGCCATCTTTACTGACTCTTAAGCGCTTGACCTTCGCCGGTGCCGTTCTGCCGCTCGGAATTGTGATCCCTTCACGCAACCGCTGAACCGCTTCGTCGCGCGGCACACCTTTCACCCACACGAGATAAGTTTTCTCTACTTCATGGCTCGGATGTAGCAACCGATATGCAAAGTTTCCGTCGTTTGTGAAGAGAAGGAGTCCTTCGGTCTCCAAATCTAAGCGTCCGACAGGATAGATGGTGTCGGACAGGTCCGAGACGAGGTCCATGACGGTAGGTCTCCCGCGTTCATCGTGGCGCGTCGTTAAACAGCCTGCGGGCTTATTCAGCATCAAATAGATGTGTTCTGCTAACGGTTCAACCTGTTTCCCCTCAAATTCAATAGTATCGATTCCCACTTCAATCGGGTGTCCCGGAACCAAAACAGGTTCGCCGTTGACAGTGACTAAACCGGCATGGATGCTCTTTTTTACCGACCGCCGCGAGGCGATTCCTGAGGTAGCAATATACTTTTCAAGTCTCATTTTTCGATGTCCCAACCCTTTTCCGTTGCAATTTGCCGCAATTTTCGGTCGGGGTTGACGGCAACTGGGTGTCCAAATAACGCCAGTTTATGGGCATCCGTGTGATGGTTTCCGTATGCGTAGGAAGCACTCAGGTCAAATCCATGTTCAGTCGCGAGCTGGTGGGCAAGTCTCGCTTTGTTTGCCGCAAAAGGGTGCAATCCGATACGTTGTCCTGTAAATCTTCCATCAACGACTTCCAATTCGTGCGCGACCATCATATCGGTTTGAAAATGCTCATGAAACGGCTCAACAAGGAACGACAACGAACCTGACATGAGAATAACCGTGCGTCCTTCGGCACGGTGGGCGTGGATCAAATCGGGAATGTGAGGCGCGATGCTCGCACGCAACCTCTCGACAAAACAGCGATGTGCAATCTCATGGATGTGATTCTGTTCTAAACCGCGGAGATAGATTTTGTTGGATTTTGCCACAGGTAAGGACTTAACTCTCAGAAAATTGGAGGTCCACGCAAGCAGATTCGGTATGGGGATCTCACCGTGGTTCAACAGATATGTTAAAAAAACCTGTTCTGAGGAGAGACGGATGATCGTGCCATCTAAATCGAAAATGGCACATGTTTTAGATGCTGTCATGTCGTCTGTTGCCCTAATGCGCGTCGATAGGCTTTAACAGCGGCTTCCATCCCGATATAAAGTGCATCCGCCATGAGATGGTGTCCGATGGAGACTTCAAGAAGGCCCGGTAATTTCTGCATCAACGGTAGGTTTTCAAGATTCAGATCGTGTCCAGCATTGACACCCAGCCCTAAATCTACCGCTTTTGTCGAGGTATTTTCCAATAATGCAAATTCATGTTCAATTTCCGACTGTGTCTGTGCCATCGCGTAAGGTGCAGTATAAAGTTCAATTCTGTCTGCGCCGATGTCACGTGTTCTCGCTATCTGTTCCATGTCTGTTCCACTAAATAGACTCACACGGATATCAGCATTTTTCAACGTTTCGATGATCGGTTTCAGCATATCCCCATCTTTGCGTATGTCCCAGACGGTGTGACTTGTTATTTCACCTACCACGACTGGAACAAGCGTGCATTGTGTCGGTTTTGTACGTAGCACCATATCAATGAGGTCAGGTCTCGGATCGCCTTCGATGTTGTATTCAATGTTGAGGGATTCTTGGGTATTGATTTCTATTAACCGTTCAGCGATGTCCTGCACATCTGCTGGGGTGATATGACGCTGATCCTCGCGTGGGTGCACGGTAATGCCTTGCGCACCAGCGGCGACACAGGTATTGACAGCGGTGAGAACATCCGGAATATCACCACCTCGGGAGTTTCGTAATGTTGCAATTTTATTGACATTCACACTTAATGCTATCATTTTTTCTCCATCAGATCCTTTTATGGGAAAATACCTAACTGCATATAGGATTTCGCGATTTTGTGGATGGCGTTGATATACGCCCCCGTTCGATAATCTATGACATCGTTTTTGTTTCTGTGCTGCATGCAGATTTCACGTATCTCCTGATAGGCGTTTATCATCGTATCCTGAAGACCAGAGTTCACCAAATCTTCCTCATCAGCACCATGTATGAACTCACGTTCCTCGTCTGAAAATGTATAACCAGTCGCCTTCTCAACAGCGCGACGCATCACGTGTTGCGTTTGGTCCTCAAACCGTTTGCCGAGCCTCCCAAATTGGACATGCGACAGATTCCGAAGCCACTCGAAATAGGAAACGGTGACACCCCCTGCGTTGAGGAAAGTGTCCGGTATAATCATAATCCCCCGTTTTTGGAAAATTTCATCAGCAGCAGGTGTTGTGGGTCCATTTGCAGCTTCAGCGATAATAGCGGCTTTGATTCGGGGCGCGTTTTCTGCTGTCAGCTGATTCTCGAGCGCAGCGGGAATGAGAATATCACAGGCTAATTCCAGACCATCGCTCGGATGCTCAATGCGTTCAGCACCCGGATACCCGCGGATTGATCCGGTTTCCGCACGATGTGCGGCAACTTTTTCGACATCAAAGCCTCGTGGGTCATAGATGCCACCATTTCGCTCTATAATCCCAATGATGTGAGCATCCGCCTCTATCAGAAACTTCGCAGTATGATAACCGACATTACCAAACCCTTGGACAATGACACTTTTTCCCTGTAGACCGGCGGAGAGCCCAAGCGGTTTCATATCCTCTGCGAAGCTGCATGCTTCTTCCAAACCGAAGACGACCCCGCGTCCGGTAGCCCCTTTCCGTCCCTGGATCCCGTTTTGTTCGATCGGTTTACCTGTTACGCACGCAATAGCATTGAGTTTGTCAGGTGCCATTGTAATATACGTATCCAAAATCCACGTCATTTCGGTTTCGCTGGTCCCAAAATCAGGCGCTGGCACATCTACCCCGGGTCCGATGTAATTCTTCTGGATCAACTCATACGTATAACGACGAGTAATGCGTTCCAATTCACTTTCGGAATACTCGCGTCTATCCAATTGGATGCCACCCTTAGCACCACCGAACGGCACATCTACAAGCGCGCACTTGTAGGTCATCAATGCCGCAAGTGCCATTATCTCGTCTTCGTTGACGAGGGTGCTGTAACGAATGCCCCCTTTTGTCGGAAGGATATGATGGCTATGTTCCGCGCGCCATCCGTGAATAGTTTGAATAGTGTCGTCGTCCCGCTTTATTGGAAATGTGAAGTGGCAGGAGTTATTACATATCTTTATCTGCTCCAAAAGCCCACGCGGATAGTCAGTGAACCGGGCAGCCTTGTCAAAATCCTTATTCACTTTCTGGAAAAACGAGAAACTTTCGGTTTCCATGATGCTCAACCTGAATGTAGGAATGGTTTTCAGTTGTCAGTTATCGGTTATCAGTTACAAGAGGGCGTTGTTAAACGAAAACCTCTTGTCTGACAACCGAACCGACGACTGATAACCGTTTAGCTTACTAACGTTGTCGGATGAACTTTTGAAGACGGGCATCCGCTTGAACTTCACCGACATAGATATCGCCGCGCGAATCCAACCAGATACCGTGTGGGCATGCCATAAATTCACCGGGGACGCTACTGCCGCGTTCGCTACCCCATTGGGAAACGACCCCACCATCCAAGGTCATAATCGTGATACGTTGATCCAGTTCAGCGATATAGACGAGTTCATCTTCACTGATGTAGATCGTGTCTGGATGTGCCAGACCTCCCCATTCTTCAATGTACTCACCATCGAGCGTGAAGAATTGGATACGATTGTTTTCTCTATCGGCGACCATGAGCCTATTGCGCGGATCAACTCTCACACAATGCGGGAGGTTAAACTCACTCGGACCTGTGCCGGGTTGTCCCCACGATTTAATGAGCTCACCATCAGGTGAGTATTTATGGACGCGGGCGTTGCCATAACCGTCGGTGATATACAGTTCGCCATCAGGACCGACTGCCAAATCTGTCGGCTTGTTGAAAGGATCGCCTTCCGCACCGGGTACGTCTGGTGTGCCGAGCGTCATCAACAGTTCACCGTCCGTAGTGAACTTCCGCATAACGTGTGTGTCCCGTTCCGTACAATAGATATTATCGTCGGCATCGATGAAAATCCCGTGAGCGTCCTTAAGAATATCATCTCCCCAAGAATTGAGAAAATTGCCGTCCCGATCGAAGACGACCATGGGATGCTCGCTGCGACTGTAAACATAAATGCGATCCTGTGAATCGACAGCAACAGCGGGAACCCAACCAAATTCCCAACCCTCTGGAAGGGTCCACCAATTTTCTTGCACAGTATATTGATGTGTGCCTTGTCCAAAAACCATAAATTTTCTCCCTACTCCAAAATGAATTGGCAGCTATTTTAGCAAGTTCATCGCGATTTCTCAAGGAAAATTTACTGACATCCTACTATCTTAATAAGGTCTGTATTGTTCATGATGCCTCCTACCCGTTCAGCGTTTCTACCCCAACCGTAAAGCGGCACGTTACTGACGGTGTGCCCACCTGTACTCCAAGAAATTTCAGGAACGTGTCCCTCCCCATTATTTTTATGAACTTTCAGCCCTCCCGTTTCGTGGTCGGCAGTAACAAGAATAAGGGTATCGTCTCGTTCAGAAACGCGGTCAACAATGATTTGGACCGTTTTGGAAAACTCAATTGTCTCCAAAATGTTGCGTTCAATGTCATTAGAGTGTCCGGCATGATCAATACGTCCACCCTCAACAAGCAAGAAAAACCCTTCTGGGGCATTAGAGAGGATGTCCAATGCTACTATCGCCATCTCTGACAGATGGGGCAAATCGTTGGGACCATCGAACATGTATGGGATATTCGTATCTCCGAACTGCCCAGAAACATAGTTTTCAATGTCGGTATTGAGGTTCAACAATCCCTCTCGCTCGCTCACAACGGTATAACCTGCGACTTCGGCATCTTTCTCAGTGAGTCCATTGCCACCGCCGCCCAAAAGGACGTTTGGGCGAGTAAGATGAAGGTAATCGTGGGCAATATCGGTGAGGTTGTTGCGTTCGGGGTTGTGTGCAGCAAATGCTGCGGGGGTCGCGTGGGTGATGTAGGTAGTTGACACAAGTCCAGTCCATCTGTCTTGTGCCTTGAAAATTTCTAAGAGCGTCTTCAATGGAGAACCGCTACCGGGGAATTCCATACTGATGACACCGTTGTTGACTTTGTGTCCCGTTGCCATAGCGGTTGCAGCGGCGGCAGAGTCTGTCATAGGTGAGTTTGCTGCATAAGTCGCCATTTCTGCATGGTGTGGGAACGCTTCAAAAGACAGGGTGCCTGTTTCACCATAGGCATAGTATCCCGCGGCTTTGACTGCTTCAAAGCCCATACCGTCTCCTATGCAAAAAATTACATTCTTCGGAGAGCGAGAGTCAAAAAATGGCAGTTCGGATACCATGAATGCCTCCTCGGAGTTGTATTCTTAATGTCAATGCGGTTTCACAATCCCAAAACTAAAACCTTACTGGGTTAAAAACTATAATTTTGAAGTCTACCATACATAGGTGTGTATCGCTATGTCATTTACTTGACAAGAATCTCATTGAAAAGAGCACGGGTCATCTCGGTCCATTTTCCGTAGTCCTGCAAAAACGCTTCTGCAGCGGGTCTATCGTTACTGCCTGTATATCCGAGACGGCGCGCCAGCTGTCCGAGTTCCGCGCGATTTTTCGGCAGCGCGTCCAACGCCCGATCGTGAACAATACGGAGGGCATTCTCGACGCGTCTCAGAAATTGATACGCCTCCGCGAATCCATCACACTGTGCCTCTGTCAGCACTCCAATCTCGTGCAATCTCTCAATCGCGAGGGGTGTGTTTTGCACACGCACAGCAGTTTCCCCGCCGCCATGCACCAATTGAAGGGTTTGAACGGCGAATTCTATATCCACAAGTCCGCCGTAGCCTGACTTAACATTAACTGTGGATGTCTGTGCTTTGCCACCGCGTCTCCGCCGAGTGGATGTCTTTCGAGTCGCTTGTGCTTCTTTCCGTTGGCGTGTATGCACAATCTCGGCGATCTCCTCAGACGTTAAAGCATCCCCATAACAGAAGGCGTGGGCGATTTTCAAGAATTGGTTGCCAAGGTCTTCTATGTCTCCCGCGACAACACGCCCACGTGTCAACGCCTGACGTTCCCAAACCTCTGCAGTATTATCGTAATAATTCTGATATCCTGCCAATGGCAGGGCAATCGCACCCCCTGTCCCGTGTGGACGGAGCCGCAGATCAACTTCATAGATACTCACGCCACTGCCAGCAAGTCGATTTACTAACTCTAAGCCGATAGCTGAAAAATACTCCACATTCGGCGTACCTTTTGTCGTCTCACCATCTGCCGAATAGACGTACATAACGTCTAAGTCTGAACTGAAATTCAATTCGCGTCCACCAAACTTACCCATTGCAATGATCGCGAACGTTACGGGTGTTCCATCGGGCGCAAGTGGCGTGCCGTGTGCCTCACGAAGTTCCGCCTCAATTTCTGGGTAAATGGCTTGCAACGTCGCTTCGGCTAAATCAGAGAGTTCTTGCGTCGTATCGGGTAATGTCGCGTTTCCAAGAATATTTCGCAAGGCGATACGCCAGATCTCATCGTTTTTATAGCGCCGCAACATAGACAGCAGTCTGCCCTCCGGTGCCTCCTCGACCACTTGTAACGCCCCCGTTTGCTTCTCGGCGAGCGTTTTGGAACGTTCTATCAACGTAGGGACCGTCAGCAAATCAAAAAGTTCGGGACTCGCGATGAGCATATCTGCCAGATATAAACTCGTGCCACAGACCCGCGTCAGCACTTCAAGTGTCGAGGGCTTCTCAGCGAACATCGTGTAGTAGCTGCTCCGCGCACCCACTTTATCTGTAAACGCCGAAAGGTAACGGAGTGCCATGTCCGGATTCGGGGAGTCACGCAAAACATTTAGGAGTGTCGGCGCAAGTTTAAAGAAAGTCCGCCGCACACTCGGTGAGAATTGAATACCATCGCCCCCGTTCGCAAGTTGTTTTAAAAGACGCTGCGCGTTTCGGACGTTTTCAAAGCGGAACGTGCTCAAGAAATTTTCTAATTGATGCGGATCCTCTTCGGAGAGTAGAACGGCGATGTCAAGCCCATCTTCAGATTGAATTGAAGTCGTAGTGATCTTTTCAAAAATGGCGCGCACCTGTTCAGTATGAACGCGATAATCTTCTCGAAACGCCGCCAGCGCATCCGTTTCTGTGGTATGTGGGTACCCCACGCGCCGGGCGAGTTCCCGTTCCTCCGTTTCTTTCTCTGGGATTAGATAACGCTGCTGATCCGCTTCGAGTTGGATGCAGTTTTCAACCGTGCGTAGAAACCTATAGGCAGCCATAAGCGCGTCCGCATCCTCTACACTAAGGAGTGTGTTTTCTTTTAACGCCGCCAGCACTTCCAAAGTATTGTGTGAACACAGCGACTTTCGCTTGGCACCGTGAATCATCTGAAGGCACTGGACCGTGAACTCAATGTCACGGATACCCCCCGGACCGAGTTTTACATGTTTTTCGAGAGTCGCACCTTCACTGACGAGCCTTTCCTCTATTCGTGCTTTAGTGCGTCGGATATCTGCCTTAATCTCGGTGAGTGTCACGCCATCTAAATAACGCTGATAGACAAACGGCTGGATCATGCGAATGAACTCATCGCCAAATGCCATATCCCCAGCGACAGGGCGCGCTTTAATTAAAGCTTGACGTTCCCACAAGTCACCCCATCCTTCATAGTAACTCTCGTAACTCTCCATCGAACGAATGATAACACCTGCGCTACTTTCCGGGCGCAAGCGGATGTCAACGCGAAAGACGTAGCCCTCTGGCGTTATCTCACTCATCGCCTTGATGAGAAATTCGCAAAGGCGTGAGAAGTACTCGCTATTGTCAGTTCGCATATCCGTCCGGGCATCATCCGAATACACGAAAATAAGATCAATGTCAGAACTGAAGTTGAGTTCATAGCCACCTAACTTTCCCATCCCGATGATAGCGAAACGACAAGGTGCAGTGCCTTCTTCATCGAGGGGTGTCCCGAACTTCGGTTTCATCACTTGGTCACGCCCGATTTCGTAACAGTGTTGTAGTGCAGCTTCAGCCAAATTGCTCAACTCTAAAGTTGTTGTTTCAACATTTGCCACCTTAAGCAGATCGCGCAATCCGATACGAAGCGTTTCCCTCCGTTTATATCGCCGCAAGATACGGAGTTTCTGCTCTACCGAAGCGAACCTTGAGATGGATTGCTTAAGCTCCTGATACATCATCTTCGAAGTTTTCTGTGTCTCTATTACATTCGGATCGATGATGTCATAGAAATATTCAGGTGTGCGAATTAAAATTTCAGACAAATAGGTAGATGCACCGAAAGTTAAGATGACAGAACGTATGATATGCGGCGCATCTCGCAGTAGATGATAGAGCGATCTGCGATTAAAGGATGCCTCTGCAAAACGTGAAAAACGATTTAAGGCGGCTTCAGGGTTTGGTGCGTCTATGGAGGCTTTCAACAAGCGGATGGCGAAGTCCGCAAAGCAGGTCTGGATGTCTGTGTTGTTGGTGGTGAGTTCTTGGAGGCTGCGCAATATAGATTCGCTGTCTACATGACCAGCTCTATCGGCAGTATTGGATAAAATCCGATGAATTTCTTCTCTCTGACGTTGTGGGAGCGACAATTCTGTGTAATCTATCATTTCCTTTCTCCTCTCTCTATGCAACGCTAAGATTAATGCTATTTTATCACGTTTTTGGCTGCATTGCAAACCAATTTTCTAATCATGAGTTCCTGTAGAACGGAACTCCGATTCCGCATACCTGACTCTACTAATTGTCGCTTGCTGGCTGCCACTGAAATCCTCTTGCTATTAACACCACACTGTGCTAATATATCGGGAAAGTTTCAAAGGAGATAAGAAACTATGTTTAAACTCGGCGTTATCAACGACGAAGTTTCACAAGACTTTGCTACCGTTGTCAATTTTGTAAAAGAATTCAATCTACACTCCATCGAAATCCGCTCCGTCTGGGACAAACTCCCGCACGAACTCACGGACACGGACATCGACGAGATGAAGCGCTTACTCGACGACACGGATATCGAGATTATTGGGATCGCCTCCCCGTTCTTCAAATGCGATATAGACAACGCCGCGGAACGGAAAGAACATCTCGATATACTCAAAGGGTGCATCCGGACGGCAAAGGCGTTTGATACCAATCTCATCCGAACCTTCGTCTTTTGGGACACTGGTGAAACCGAGGCGCGGTGGGATGAAATTATCGCCTCCTACGATGAACCGCGCAGAATGATAGACGGCGAAGGCATCGTCCTCGGCATGGAAAACGAATCTACCACCTCGCTCCGCACTGCCAAACTCACAGCGGAATTTATTGAGCAGATTGATTCCCCGAATATCCGCGGTATCTGGGATCCTGCCAATGAAGCACACGCGAAGGGGGGCGAGACCCCGTATCCCGATGCCTACAACCGCATGAAATCGACAATGATCCACGCGCACCTCAAAGACGCGGGTCCGAACCCCGATACAGGCGAGATAGAATCCGTTCCCGTTGGCGACGGCATCATTGACTGGCAAGGGCAGCTGCAAGCCCTCATTGACGACGGCTACGAAGGACATCTCTGCCTTGAGACGCATTGGCGACCCTCACTGAAAATTGACGAAGCCATCCTCAACCGTCCAGCAGGGCAAGCCTTCTCTGAAGCTGGTGACGAAGCCTCACGCATCTGTATTGAAAACTTACTGGCGATGATTGAGAACCTAAAATAGTGTTCTGTCAGCCTGCACTTGAAGGTCCGTTCGTAGTAGTGCGATTTATCGCACGTTCCCATATCAAGAACGGGCAATGAATTGCCCTACTACAAACAAAAACAGACCCTCATCATTTGAAAATGGACAGAGCTGTAGTAGGCACACGCCGTGTGCCGTAACCGGGTAATAACCAAACTCCAATGAAAATTAAAGCAGTTCGGACATCCCTTTACGACATCCCACCCGAAGTGGAACGCGTCGATGCCATTCAAACTTTCGTCTCTATGGAGTTTCCTTTCGTTGAAATTGAAGACGCAGATGGTGTTGTAGGAACAGGGTTCTCTTACACGATCGGTAAGGGTGGGGAAGCGATTAAGCAGACAATGGATGCCTACCTCACACCGATCCTCCTCGAAGAGGATGCCGCCAACATCGACCGGATTTGGAATCGGATGTGGATGGAGACACACTGGGTCGGGAGAGGGGGCATCGTCGGTTTAGGTATGGCAGCAGTCGACATCGCCCTCTGGGATCTCATGGCAAAGCGCGCAGGGGTGCCGCTCTACCAACTCCTCGGTGGGGCAAGATCCGCTGTCCCTGTTTACAATACAGATGGTGGCTGGCTACACCTCGCTGAAGACGAACTCGTTAGGCAATCCGTGGAATTTGTGGAGCAAGGCTTCAAAGGTATCAAGATTAAGGTCGGACGAGATAGTCTCTACGAAGACGTGACACGCATCTTCGCCGTCAGAAAGGCGATCGGGCAGGAACCCTATCTCATGATTGATGCCAATATGAAGTGGAACGCCCGCGAAGCCATTCAACTCGCCTATCGTGTCGAAGAAGCAGACCTCTTCTGGTTTGAAGAACCCATCGAGGCAGACGATGTTGCCGGTCATGTGACCCTGCGTGAGAAAACCACTATCCCGATTGCTATTGGCGAGACCATCTACAATAAATACGTCTTTAAGGAATACATCGCGCAGGGCGCGGCGGATATCCTACAAGCTGATGCGGTCCGCGTCGGTGGTATCTCCGAATGGATGAAGGTGGCACACATGGCGGAAT
Organism: Candidatus Poribacteria bacterium; assembly: GCA_009839745.1. Lineage (NCBI taxonomy): Bacteria > Candidatus Poribacteria > Candidatus Poribacteria bacterium. Next base: position 20,614 of record VXPE01000036.1, on the reverse strand, counting down.
GCTTTGGGCTTTCCGTTTCACCACACTTCCTGATGGATTTGCACGTTCATCTCTCTGCGGCTGTGCCACATTCACTTTTTGTTGAATACATCCCTTCGCTTGATCCGGTCCTTGACGATACCTTGACACTTAAAGACGGACATTTTTCGCCGCCTGAACGTCCGGGACACGGCATTCTGTTCAATAAAGAGAAACTCGCCCCCTATCAAATTTTTTAAACTTTCCTTGGGGTTCGGTCAGTTGGGTTTGGGTATTGACGTGTCTTTCCGTATATCCGCCCTCCGCTACGCTTACGGGCTACATTTTGCGGGCACATAAGAGAGAGGTGCACTGATTAGCGTGTATGTTACAATTTACGAACTTGCTGAAAAATAGAAAACTTGCCAAAGCACTGTCAGACGCTGCACTTGGCGGTTTCCTTGAGAAGATCAAGACGAAGGCAGAAGCACTGGGTATTCGGATTGTGCAAGCAGATCGGTTCTTCGCAAGTTCTAAGACGTGTAGTGCGTGTGGACACAAGAAAGACGACTTAACGCTGTCGGATCGGCAGTATCACTGTAGCGACTGTGGTGTGTTTCTTGATAGAGATGTCAACGCAGCAATCAACTTAAGAACCCTCGCCGCGGGGCACGCGGAGAGTTAAAACGCTTGTGGAGTTTGTGTAATTCCTCCACTTGCGGGAGGTTACAAATGACGAAGCAAGAATCCCACGACTTTAGACGTGGGAGTGTCAAACTTGAAAACCGTATTGCAATTATCACAGGCGGCGGACGCGGCATCGGTCGCTCGACCGCCTTAGCGTTTGCCAGAGAAGGAGCAGACATCGTGCTTGCCGCACGGACTGACACCGAGATAACCACTGTCACTGAAGAGGTGAAGCAACTCGGTAGACGCGCACTCGCCATCAAAACCGATATTCAACTGAAAACGGATGTTGATGCTATGGTCGCCCAAACGCTTGACACTTTCGGTAAGGTGGACATCCTTGTCAACAATGCCGGGATCGCAATCCACAACCCGATCCCGAAGATCCGAGAAGAAGATTGGGACCTGACAATGGCAGTCAATCTCAAGGGTGTATTCCTCGGCACACAAGCCGTCTTCAGCCACATGTGTGAGCAGAAGTATGGACACATTGTCAATGTCTCCTCGGTCTCCGGTAAATTTGGGCATGTCAACGGTGGCGCGTATTGTGCCTCTAAATTCGCTGTTATCGGTTTCACCGAGACAACGAACAATGAAGGAAGACCCCACGGTGTAAAAGCCTCGGTCGTCTGTCCCGGTCCTGTAGATACCAAAATGCGCCGCGATAACCATCCAGACGATGTGATTGAACATCTCACACTTCCGGAAGATGTCGCAGATCTAATCCTATTTCTGGTGACGCAGCCACCCCGCGCACACACGCTTGAGACCGTCATCCGAACACCCTTGATGTGAGAGTTACGTGTCTCCAGGAATCCAAGGTCTCCAATGCGGAAATCCCGACTGACCGCACCGCAAGGTGAAAGAAATTAGTTGTCAGTTATCGGTTGTCAGTTAATTAAGAGGTGTTCGTTAGCCCCAAACCTGTAGCTCGTAACGAAGTGGAGAGCGGATATACGCAGAGCAGCGTTATCCACCCAATTGACCTAACCGAACCGCAAGGTATAATTAAAAAATGTTTATCGACTCTCACGCACACATCCAACTCTCCCAATTTAACCGTCATCGCGACGCAGTCCTAAAACGCGCCCACGAAGTCTCAGTCTCCCATATTCTTGCGATAGGGTTTGACATGGAGACCAGCCTCGGTGCTATCGAGTTGGCGGAGCAGCATACGCATATCTATGCCACCGTCGGCATGCATCCACACGATGCAAAGGATCTAACCGACGATACACTAAAGACTTTTCGTGAACTTGCCGCACATCCGAAAGTGATTGCACTCGGCGAAATGGGATTAGACTATTACCGCAACCTCTCGCCGCGTCCCGTGCAAAAAGAGGCGTTTGAAAAACAGTTGGACCTCGCCGAAGAGTTGCAGCTGCCCATTGTCATCCACAATCGCGATGCCTATATGGACATCCTCCCCATTTTAGAAGCACGGCAGGGGAAAATCCGAGGCGTGTTGCACTGCTTTACTGGGGATGTTGAATTAATGCGCAGAAGTCTCGCTATCGGTTTTCATATCGGTATCGGGGGGATTGTAACATACCCGAATGCCAAAGATGTCCAAGCAGTCGCGCAAGAAGTGCCAGCGGATAAACTCCTGATAGAGACCGATTGTCCGTGGCTGACCCCGCAATTTCGACGAGGAAAGCGGAATGAGCCTGCTTATGTCCGCGCCGTAGCAGAAAAGATTGCGGAACTCCGCAACACCACTATGGAAACAATCGGTGAAACAACGACAAAAAACTTCCAAAAACTCTTTACACCTTAACCCGTATCCATAAGGGCTCCCATGGAACCAAACAACCGATTAGTCGCTACAATGTGCAGAAACCTAAAGAAAAATTCTCTCCGCTATCTTTTTCTCCTCTTTCCGATGCTGGCTGTGTTTTCCAGTTGTGCGATAAAGCATACCTTTGAAATGGCAGGATTCATGAAGGATATGGTGGCACAACTTAAGGAACGAGAAACGTTCTTGATAGAATCTGCGGAAGAGCCTTTAACGGAACGCCAAGAAAAGCTCTTAACACAACTTCTTGAAGAAAAGGAGGGTTTGGATGTGGTTTTGTCGAGTCAACCGTATTTGACGTATCTGGAAAGGCAGGTCGGCACAGCCCATAAAGATTACCCAACCTATCTTACCGCGGTCCCTACTACCGAACAGAAATCGACTACCCTATTTGCGCTTAAAGAAATTCTTCCGCCAGAGGCAACGGATGAGCAAATCCGAATCTGTGTGGACTTTTATTTTGAACTCCGAGAACTGATCGTGAACGAACCGGACATCACGTCCGATTCCGAAGAGATGGAAGCATTCATGAAGATACACCTGATTGATCCGTTAATGGATACGTATTCATCAAAAATGTCCACTTCCGATGCGATTAAAGTCATGAAGATTGGTGCGGTCCCGAGTGGTATGGCTCCACTGGATACAGAGGTATTTCGTAAAATCTGGCTTGAGCAGCTGGAGACTTACGGTTCCCGGGAAGGACTTCTACGCTGTGCGATCTCAACCCCCGACGAATTTGCCCTCATCCGTTCATTTTTTGAAGATACTGCCGCCCTTGAAACATGGATTCGGCTTTCACCTAAGCAGGAGTGATTCCTGACACATGAAACACCTAAATCTCCGCATGTATGCGATGGTGTTTGCCCTCGTCTGTGTTTGGGTGATTTTCACACTCCTGACTGGCGGCACCTTCCTCAGCACTCGGAACCTATCCAATCTCTCCCGCCAAGCCGCAGTCACCGCCATCCTCGCCGTCGGCATGACCTTGGTCATCGTTTCTGCGAATATCGATCTCTCTGTCGGTTACGGTGCTGGATTGCTCGGTGCCATTGCGGCGATTGTCCATGTGTGGTGGGGACAATCGATCTTCGTGACACTCATCGCTGTCTTATGCATCGGGGTTCTGATGGGGGTGATGCAGGGGTATCTCGTGGCGTATCAGCGAATCCCTGCGTTTATCGTCACATTGGGCGGATTTTTGGCGTATCGCGGTTTGATGTTAGCCTTCACCAAAGGTGAGACCATCCTCCTTCCAGACAATTGGCTCAAAGCAATTGGGAACGCCTATCTTTCGTCAGGACTCGGATGGGGACTCATGGTCCTTGGCTTGGGTATCAACGGGTATCGCTTTTACCGACAGCGAACCGCCCAGCTGCAATACGGGACTGAGCAGACATCCTTGCGAACTTTCCTATTGAAAGTAATCGGAACATCTGCCCTCATTGTAGCGTTCATCTCCGTGATGAATGCTCACAAAGGGATTCCGTTTCCAGTCTGCATTCTATTTGGATTAGCGTTCATATTCCATTTTATCGCCAACCACACCCGTTTTGGGCGTTATGTGTACGCGGTCGGTGGAAATTCGGAGGCGGCGTACCTCTCCGGGATCAACGTCCGCGGGATTACGCTGCGGGTGTTTGGAACCATGGGGGCTTTAATGGCGATCGCTGGTGTTGTGATGACAGCACGGGTCGGGAGTGCCAGTCCAGAAGCGGGACGGTTGTTGGAATTGGATGCCATCGCTGCGTGTGTGATTGGCGGTGCCAGTTTGATGGGGGGACGCGGGAGCATCTTCGGGGCAATTTTAGGCGCGTTCGTTATGGAAAGCCTCAACAACGGGATGAGCATGGCGAACATGGATGCCTCATGGCAAGACATAATTAAAGGGATCGTGCTTGTCGCTGCCGTAGGATTTGATATAGCATCACGGCGGAGATGAAAGATTCGCTACAACAAGCGTCATCTCCTGAATTCCCTATTCAGACAATATTTTTAAACCTTTTCCCCAAAAATTCCCTCATCTTTGGACTGACCTACAGAGACGATGATCCTGAACCTGAAGGCACGGTCTATGTTACCCTCCTTGCCGCTGGGATTGAGCCATAAAGCGAACCCAGTGTTACACCGTCCACCCAGCAGCGTGAACGCTCCCCTGGAGGCGACACTCGCGTCTCATCTACAGTCACGTCCGAATTTATTCATCAAATCAGTCTTGACTTACACTAAAGACGAAAAGGACGATAAGACTATTTTGCCAGATCTCGTGCCTCTTTGAACTTTTCTTTGGCGAATTGTCCCCAGTCCTTGATTTTTTCGTTGCGGACAGTCGGATCCTTCCAGTCGCTACGTGCCAGATTCATCGCTTCTTCTTCGGTGATCGGCATCTTCGTTAAAGCCGCAATCGCTGCGTCACGTTTCGCCGGGTCCTTACACTTCCGGATTGCCTTCCATGCGTTAACGAGATCCTTATGCGAATCAATAATTAAAACACCGAAGAGATCGTTAACGATATTCCATCGGGTCCCCCCTTTATCTGAGTTATATTGGAAGGGGGTTCCTTCCATCGCAAATGGATTTGGGACAATACAGCGTTCGCCTAATTTATCGTAAAGTGCTGGTAGCACACTCGCGCGGTTTAAACCACCCTTCCATTTGGGGCCCTCCGAGTCGGTGTCGCGGAGCATCCAAAGTTTCTGTGCGTCTTCCGATAAAACAAACTCAAGAAACTTTTGAGCAACAGACAAATTCGGGGCACCTTTGAGGATGGCAATAGGATCAGCAGTGACCACTGCGCCATCCGCTGGAACAACATATTGGATTTTGTCCGCCCCGACAACGGCGATTTGACCGTACGCGTAAAAGTCAATTGCGAGTCCATAAATGACCTGTCCGGCGACGACATCTGTCGGAATAGCGTTCGCACCAGCGGAGAAACCGCGAACATTACCCCCAAGTTTCGTCAGGAGTGCGAACCCTTCTTCCCATCCGAGCGTTTGAAGGATAATCTCATACACCATGTGTGCTGAGCCACTCTCTCTTGGGTCGGCGGCACCAATTTTACCGAGCAATGCGACATCCCCCAAATCCCGCCATGTCTTGACTTTCGGGAGACTCAGCATTTCACGCAGCTCCTCATTGTGCATGATGCCGAAACTCGATAACGCTGCACCGTACCACTGATATTCGGCATCGTAGAGCGGGATACCTTGAAACGATTGCGTCAGCTGCGCAAGTTGTGTCTCGGAGAGTTTGTAGGTGTTTAACCAACCGTTGTTTGAAAGACGGAGATAATTGTCAGTCCCACCGCCAAAGAAAATATCAATACCGATACCATCTGGCACACGCTTAAACTCCGATTCGATGAACCGATAGTTGGAGGAGGTTCCCCCCACATCTCGCCAATCGGTTTTGACGGTTCTACCCGTTTGTTTCTCATACCACTTCTCGAAATTGTTTCCAAACTCTGTCTCAATACCCTCGGGGTGTGGTGAGATAATGATAAGTTCGTCTTGTGCGAATAGGACCGTTGGCAGTGCCAAAAGACATAATACAATCCCCCACGTCACGAGATGTGTGCTGCAACGTCCGAGGGGTTCTAAATAAGACATATATTTCCTGCTCCTTTTTCACGCGGAGGCATACGCAAGGCATGCGGTTACGGTGAAATCACTGGTTGCTGATCTAAAATATATTTTATTGGGTTTACCCACTGCTCTTTTTGCTCACTATAAATGCCGTAATGAAGGTGTGCGCCAGTGCTACGGCCGGTGTTCCCGACGTAGCCTATCAGTTGACCGCGTGTCACTTGCTCTCCCACTTTGAGATCCTCCGCGTAATCTTGCAAATGGGCATACAACGTTTTCATCTGTGATCTCAGGTGCTCGATCTCGATCGTTTTTCCTAAATACCCCTTCTGTTTGACTTCCACAATTGTACCAGCAGCAGCAGCAATGACAGGAACCCCTTCTTGCGCTTTTATATCAAGACCTTGGTGAAATTCGCGTTGCTTCGTCAACGGATGCATCCGCCATCCAAAACCAGAAGAATACCAATAAGTGTATATCTTTCCGTTTTCTTGTTGAAGTTTGATGGGTAGAATCGAAGGATATTCGTCAAGCTGTTTTTGATGTTCGCTGACATAGTTATAGAGGCTCAGAACTTTCTGCTTCAGGAGACTCACTGTTAAGGCTTGCTGTTGTTCGTGTGTATCCTCTGCGATGTTACCAATCCCTGATACGTTTTCCTGCTGAGTCTCATTTAAGCCCTCAGCCCCTTTGAAGTCCCCAGCAATACTATTCTCCCCGCCACCTTGACCCAATATCCCTAAAGCTTGCCGAATGTGTTCTATCATCTCATGGATATCTGCCATCTCCTCATTAAGGGCAGCGAGTTCCGATTCAACCGTGAGTTTTGCCTGTGTGATTTCTTCAATTTTCTTGGTTGTGCTTGCTTGTAACTGCTCTTCAGCACTAATTCTCTGATCCTTTTGAAAAAGTCCGTAGTTTACACCTCCGATCCCCGCAACACATAGGAGGACAAGAACACAAGCGAAAAGCAATATATGTCCTCGGTTAATGGTGTACTGGCGCACCGAATTCTTGCGAGTTGACATTAAGATAAGCGTATACATCCAATAAATCCTCCTTTGTTCTTTCGCTTCTCGGACTGTCTCCGATGCTGCGAAATCCACTCCGCTTTTGAACTGATTCCAACGCAAAAGATGTCTATCTCTCGAAAATCTTGTCAATAGCAACTTGGTTTATAAATAAAATACCGCGCAAACGTAACCAAATCAAGTAAAAAACGTTTAGAATGCGATGAGGTGGTATTTTTGTCAAAAAATTTTACCATTACAAACGCGAAACAATCGCTGGCATTTTCCAGACAAGAATGATGATAGTCCCGAGTAGAATGAGATACCACACAATTAATGCTCGGATACGCGTTCTTTTGAAAATGTGGCGGCGAGAACGTTTCAGTTGCATAATGGAGCCTCCTATCGTCAAAATTGCGTCCGTCCTGACCTCATTGATTAGTGTGTTGCTCGGTTTTTTTCAGGATACGGATCGCAGAAATGCGATATTTGAAGACTTCGTCTACAGTGAATTCGAGGTTTTCGTATGCAATTGTTTCGCCTGGTTCTGGTAGGCGACCGAGCAACATGAGGATAAAGCCACCAATGGTATCACACCGATCCCTTGGAATATCAGTATCCAATGCCGTATTCACTTCAGGAATTAACACGCGCGCATCAATCCGCCACTCGTTCTGCTCGAGTTGCTCCACGCGAGGGGTCTCCCGCTTCCGGTTTGTCGCTATGTCTCCGACAATCTTTTCCAAAATGTCTATTAATTCTACGATACCTATGCAACTTCCGTGTTCATTAACCACTATCGCTATAGGGACCTCGGAGTGCCTCAACTCGTTTAGTAAATCTAAGGCGGACTTCAGTGCAGGAACATAACGCGTCTCCTTTACAAATATCGCTAAATCCTGGTCCTGTTGTTCGGTTGTGGCGATTTCCATGGCATCAACGATGCCAATCAACCAATCAACACGTTCGTTATAAACAGGGATGTAACGATAACTCGAGGCGCGATAATACTTTGGAATCTCAGAACATGGCGATCCCACTATTAACGGAACTATCTCTGACAACGGAACCATCACCTCCTGCACCGTCAATGTTTTCAAGGCGAAGATCGCACGTAAGAATTGTCCTTCGTGTTCAGGAAGTGCCTGAATGTTCTCTTGAATTAACTGCGTCAGTTGTTCGCCGGACAATACCGACTTTCGACCTGATTTCCCGAAGAACCCTTTTTTTTCACGATCAGATTCCTGTTGTTCCTCATAAACAGCAAGGGCATTAGGTTTCACAGGTACGACTTCCGCCCTGTCCTGTTTTCTGATAACAGGCATCTGGCGATTTTTTTCTTCCGAAACATCTTGGGTAATTTCGTCCATAGGGATAGCAGTATAGCCCTCCGTAAAATGTGGAATTTCTACTCGAAAACTTCCTATGTTTGGGCGACAAGCGTCAGTTCTGTTTTGCCACTGAGTCCCGCAACCACCGGAAATGTTTTGTTCCCCGGCTTGCCATCTTTCGGCACATACCGGACCTGCGGCGAAAAGTAAGCATACAACGCCGTGTTCCGAGGATGAGGCGTGGTGTTTGGTCCAGAACCGTGGACCATTAAACTGTGGAAAAATAGAGCACTTCCCGCAGAAAGTGGAACGTCCAGTTGTTGTTCCGAGACTTCCTCCCGATCAGTCAGTGCTGCATCCTGCTGACGTGCGATATGTCCCCACGACTGCATTCCCCAGTGGTGGCTTCTTGGAATTACCTTGAAACAACCGTTTTCGACTGTAGCGTCATTGAGGGCAATACTCACGGTAACAAGGCTCGGGGGTTCCATGGGCCAATACGCCGAATCTTGGTGCAATCCATGCGAAGAGCCATGAAACGCCGGTTTGAACATCAGTGTGCTTCTAAAAAGCAATAAGTCTTCTGTTCCAATCAGTTCTTGAACAACGCTAATGAGTTTCGGATGTTGTGCGAGGTCCCGAAATACATCGGAGTACTGACGCGTATTTTCTGCCTTCCGCAGCACAGGTAAATTATTCCCTTGTGTTTCATCTTGGGCGAACGGTTCCTGCTGGACGTGCCGACGTGCGACCGCTGCCCGTTCCTTCTCAGGATCGGACTCCTGTCCTGCAGCAAACTGATGCAAACGGTGGATCTCTGCTTGGCAGGTTTCGACTTCTGCTGCCGATAACAGATTCTCAAAAACGAGGTAACCTTCCTTTTCAAAAAACGCTTTCCGCTCCTTCAAATCCATGCTAACCTCCAATTAATTGTTTAACTTCCCAGACAATACTTGAAATCGCAAACCCGATATAGACACATGAAGCGATAACCATCATGAAGGTAGAAAGCCGTTTCGGTTTTGCGAAATCAGGCAGAAAACGGTAGTTCATGTAAAGCGTAAGCGGCACATAAATCGCCATAGCGAAACCGCCCATGTACGCTGCATTAAAGAGGAATCCTAATTCACTGACGTTTAACTGCTCCATAACGAAAGTGATGACACACCCACCGACGATCCAGATGCCTGCAATCAGGAGATACCACCAGCTTAAGTTTCGTCTTTGTGCCCCTCGGAAGTTGGTGTAGATGATGTCGGAAACCGAACGCGCCACACCATCAACGAGGGCAAGTTGCGTGCCAAAAAGCGTCGCAACACCAACCAATAAGAAGATCCGCTGCCCCGCCACGCCCCAGATTTCGCCTAATATCTGTGCTTCGTCGTAGATAAGTTTGCCTTGTTCAGGGACAATGCCTTGGGGATGTAAAACCGCGAGCGCACCGAAAATAAAGAGCAGAATCGTGAATGTGTTGAGTGCCCAAAAGAACAGTATCTGATCTTTTTTCACATATTGCCACCATTCAGTGAAGCGTTTTCGGTTTTCCGCCGTCGCCTCAAAAAGAAACCCTGTCGCGGGCACCTTTTCGCTCCTGCCTCGAAGCGGGTTCTGTAGTCCTGGCAGCTGCGCACCCATACCGATGTTTTTATCCCGTAGATAGAACGTGTAAAAGAGATTTGCTGTTCCCCCTGCCCCTGCAAAAACTAACGCACTGAACAATTTTTTGACCGACATACCTGGGTCTATATATCCAACATTTATCAAACCAGAACCGAGTTTCTGCCAGGTTTCCATTGAGCCGACAGCGATGGCAACCAGAATTAACCCGATTGTTACAATGGCAACGAGCACCTCAACCGTCCGTTCAACGGATTGGTAAATCATCTTGGGTCCAAAAAGGATGACCGCGACCCCAGCAAATGTTACCATTGTCCAAAAGGTATCGGGACCCCAACCCCCGGGTCCAAGTATGAGTGCTTTGAGCGCAAGTCCCGATGTCCGTGCCCATCCGGGTGCTATCCAACCCACCACAGTCAGGAGAATGAACAAGGGGGCGAAGCCCCGCCAGATACGGTTGTATCCCGTATACACTGTCTCGCCTGTAGCGATCGTCCAGCGTCCGACTTCAAAGTTTATCCAGAGTTGAAGGAATACGCCGAGTACCGCCGCCCAGATCATGCTCCCGCCATATTCAGCAGCGATGAGAGGCCAAATCACACTCTCACCCGCACCAATAGACAGACCAACCAAGATAGCACCGGGACCCGCAATTTTCCAAAAAGGTAACTGTTTCTCTGGTAATTCAACGATCCTGAAATCGTCAAGCGGTTGATAAATCTTAGACATTTTTTTGATTTTACCTTGCCGCCTCATGTAAGATTTCAATCGGGTGTTTCGGTTGAACACCCGTCCCATGTTCCAGTTGATGTCTACAAGAAAAGCCAGCAGCACTCAACGCAAAACTACCCGGTGATTTCTCACGAACAGCCTCAAAAAGTCTCAATTCGCCAATTTTCATAGAGAGGTCATAGTGTGCCTTCTCGTATCCGAACGCACCCGCCATGCCACAACAACTCGAATCGATCACAGTGACATTGTGTTCCGATGGCAAACTTAACATCTTCACAGTCGGCTGAGTACCGACAAGTGCTCGCTGATGACAATGTCCATGCAGCAATACATCACGCGGTTCTACCGAGAATTCCAAGGGCAATTCACCCTTGTCAGCAAGTTGGACAAGAAATTCCTCGAACGAACAAGTCGCCTCAGCAACACCTTTCGCGGCAGGCGTGCCGATTAACTCGACGTAATCATCAGTGATAGCAGAGGTACAACTCGGTTCACACCCGACAATTGGAATTCCCGCGTCAGCATAACCGCGAAGTGCGTCAATATTGTAACTCGCATTCGCAACGGCTCGGTCAAGCATTCCCTCGGAGATAAGAGGGCGTCCACAACACTTTTTTTTCGGCAGTAATACTTCAAAGCCACATGCTTCGAGCAATTCCACCGCAGCTTTGCCGATAGAGGGTTCGCTGTAATTCATAAAGGTATCCGAAAAAAGAACCACCTTTTTGTCCGATCTTCGTCGGGATTTCCGCTTTCGGAACCACTGTTCATGGGTAGGGCGCACGAAAGTCGGCATATCGCGCCGCCGATCAACACCGATGAGTTTCTCGGCAACCCATTTGGAAAACCCGTTATTGACTGCCCAGTTCGAGAAAGGTGAGAACATTGAGCCTAAAGGCGCGAGCGCACCGATTTCACCAAACAAACGTCGGTGCAACGGTAAACCGTTTGCTTTATGATAATGTGCAAGGACTTCATACTTAATCTTCGCCATATCTACATTTGATGGACATTCCGCCTTACACGCTTTGCATCCCAGACATAAGTCTAATACTTCTTGAAGTCGTTCACTTGTGAGTTCCGTATGTGGCAACGCACCTGAAATAATGGATCGGAGCGCATTTGCACGGCCACGTGTCGAGTGCTCCTCTTCGCGTGTCCCAATAAAAGACGGGCACATCGTGCCTGTCAGTGTTTTCCGACACGCACCGACACCGTTGCACATTTCGATTGCTCCGCCAAATCCGTCTTGACTGGAAAAATCGAAGTAAGTATCAACCTTAATGGTGTTATAGTCTGTCCCGAAGCGGAGATTTTCTGTCATCAGGGGTGCATCAACGATTTTACCCGGATTCATGATCCCGTTCGGATCAAACGCTTTTTTCACTGCAGCGAGGGCTTGATATATCTGCGGACCGAACATGCTCTCTATCCACTCACTGCGGACGAGACCGTCGCCATGTTCACCGCTCATCGCACCGTCTAATTCCATGAGTAGGTCTCGGACCTCGCTGGCGATGTCGTGCATCTTCTGAATATCGGTTTCAGATTTGAGATTGACGATAGGACGGTTGTGTAATAATCCAACGCTCGCGTGCGCGTAGTAGGCAGCAGTCGTATCGTGTGATGTAACAATCTCATCAAATCTACGGACGTATTCCGGTAAGTTCTCTATCGGCACCGCGGCATCTTCGACGAAACCAACCGGCTTCGCATCACCCTTCATCCCCATTAACAAGCCAAGTCCTGCTTTCCGAGTTTCCCAGACGCGGGACTTCTCCTCACTGGTAAAACAGCGCACGAATGCATAACCGAAGCTAGTACTTTTCAGCGTTTTTTCAAGCCTGTCTAACTGCGACTCCAATTCCGCTTGAGTTTCACCGTAAAATTCAACAGCAAGCAGTGCGGCAGGTTCGCCTTGTATAAAAGTCGTAAGCCGCGAAAATTCCAGTGAACCCCGCGCCATATCAAGGATAGTCTTATCTATAAGTTCTACGGCAGTCGGATTGCATTCCAAGATAGGTTGCATCGCCTCCATGGAACCGACAAGTGACTCGAAGTGTACAACGCACAAAGCGGTCAATTTAGGAATCGGCACGAGGTTTATTGTCGCCTCAAGCGTCGTTGCAAGTGTCCCTTCAGAGCCGACGAGGATTTTCGTCAAGCTAAACGGATGGTCTGCGTCACATCCATCACGACGATAAGGTGTAACCTCTTTTGAACCAGCATTTGGAATAAACTCATCGAGATTGTAACCCGCAACGCGACGCAGGATACGAGGATAGCGTTTACGGATCTCATCTTCGTTGTCCGCACACACTCGGCAAAGTTCACGATAGATGTTTGCCTCTAATGTGTTGCACTGTTTTTTAGTCTCTAATTCTGCAATGGAAATGGGGGATGCTGTGATTTCATCAGCGTTGGAAAGCACTAAATCAAGCGACATGACGTGATCAATGGTTTTACCGTAGATGAGGGAATGCGAACCCGCGGAGTTGTTTCCAATGGTGCCACCGACGTTCGCTCGGCTGCTCGTAGCGACATCAGGGGCATACATCAAACCGTGAGGTTTTAACTTATGGTTCAGTTCGTCTAAGACAATACCGGGTTGCACGCGCGCCCAACGCTCTGCGACATTTACCTCAAGGAGTTGATTCATGTATTTGGACATGTCCAACACGATTGCCTTACCGACACTCTGTCCAGCGAGACTCGTGCCGCCACCGCGCGGGAGGATCGGAATATTGCGTGCTGCCGCAATTTGCACAGTCTTAATAACATCTTGGCTATCTTTCGGGATTACAACACCTATCGGCTGTATTTGGTAGAGGCTCGCGTCCGTGCTATAGAGGGCCTTAGAATACAAATCGAAGCGCACCTCTCCTGCAAGCGTATTGGATAATTGTTGTTCAAGGGTTTCCAATGTAGAAGGGTCCATATTTGTAGTCCAAAAAACTGTAAACATCGCGAGAGATAATCGCGACCGTTCCTTTTTTATCCTCCCCAAAAAAATTTGACATCGCTACCCGAGTAAAGTATAATTAATCATAACAATGCCCCTGTGGTGGAATTTGGTATACACAGCAGGTTGAGGGCCTGTGCCTTAATTGGCATACTGGTTCGAGTCCAGTCGGGGGCATCTCCCTTTCTTTGATTCCAGTTGCCGACTTACGAAGCACCTTCAAGCAACTCCTGATATACCTGATAAGTCTGTTCCGCAATCGTTTCCCATGTGAAGTCCTTGACGCGGTTAAGCCCACCTTCAACTAAATCGTTCCGAAGACGCGCATCGTGTGTGATGCGATGTATCTGTTCTGCCAAAGTCTCCATATCGCCTTCAGGGAAGGTAAGTCCCGCGTTATCAATCACATGCGGAATTTCGCCGGAATTTGAACCGACGACCGGTACTTCGCATGCCATTGCTTCGATAAGCACCCTACCGAAAAATTCTACCCATCCGGGTGTTGTTCGAGATGGCAGCACCAGTGTATCCATACAATTAATATAGGCGGCTACCGCTTCAGGAGGCACCGCGTCTATCCACACAATATGTCCAGAGATTCCAAGAGTTTCAGCAGTTTTTTGAAAACGCGGTTTATCCTCACCTTGTCCGACGATTAGCAGTTTATATGTGCGCGTCGTATCTCGGTTTACAAGGGACGCTACAGCCTCAAGAAGTGTGTCTACTCCCTTCATCTGAAGTAATCTACCTACGTAACCAACGACAAAACAGTCGCTGAGCTGCAATGAAGTCTTCAACTTGCTGACATCCATTTTATAGAAATGCCGGACATCAACACCGTTCGGAAACGGGGTTTGCTGTCCGGTGTAACCGCGTTGCGTTAGGATCTTGCCAGCATTCACACTCAGTGGGAAAGCTCTATCCGTTTCTCGAAAAACACGGCGTTCAATCCACACAGGTAAAAAGCCAAACCGCTGTTTAGTCGGTATACTCAGGGATGTCCGAAAAATAAAACGACTGTTTGGACAATATTTGCGTTTCAACCGAACTGTCTGTAGAGCATTAAGGCTCCAAGCCTCCTCTTCTAAGTGGATAATATCCGGTTGAAAATCTTGGAAGTGTGGCTTCACACCGTGGCGGTAGTAAAAACGACTGCCGTATCCCGAGAATCGTATTGGACATGGAAATTCTTCACACGGCGTGTCCAACTCCGGTTCAAAGACAATATCTTGAAAACTTTCATACCAACGTGCAGGAACGACAACCCGTAATGTGACATCCGGACGTTCCGCGATGAGAGCGAACTTTCGTCGGTACGGCTTCATAATATAGGAATGAGAGAGGACTAAGATACGCACGGGTCATTAAGTCCCTAAACACTCCCAAAGATTCTCGGGCTCACTGACGGCTCATCTTCAGAGACATCCGCATCCGATTCATCAGGGGCTGCCTCAAAAGTGATTTCATCGTTTATATCTACTGAACTTTCATCTGAAGCAACGAGAACATCCATCAAACCCTCAAGTCTTTCGCGGATCTCTGATCGTTCATCCGAAACGGTTGCACGCTCTGAGTCAAGTTCCTCCCTAAGATTACTATTACGATCTTCAAGATCTTGAATCTGTGCATCGCGTTGCAGTAAATCACTGTTGAGCCGGGCAATTTCAGCCTCCAGTTCCAGTTTGTCTGCTCTTAATTCCTGAACGGTTGAAATCGCAAGTTCAACACGTTCCTCCAGCAGCGATACAATACTTTGTTCTAATGCGTCAGACATATTAATTCCTCCAAAATGGTATGTTTATTAATTCGCGACGGATTTGCGATTCTCCGCCGCAGCGGTAACACTCGTTTCAATCAGTGATAGATGCTCAGCATCCGCCCAATCTTGACATTCATGGACGTAGTGAAAAAGGTACTGTTGCGCGTACCCCACGCTATCCCCGAAGTAACCATGCGCGAACTCGCGTATCTCAGGATACGTAGCACGCCTGCGCAGATAAAGTGTCTCAAAGATTCGTTTTATCCAAACATCAATCGGTAGTGCTGCAAGATGCCCAAGTGAAAATAGACAGACACAATCGGCGACTTTCTCACCTATACCTTTTCTGCGCATTAATTCGCGCTTCGCCTCAGGATAGGACATCTCCTTCACCGCCGTGAGTTCAAATTCACCACTCACAACTGCTGCCGCAGCTTCTCGAAGATAACTCGCCCGGTAGCCGGTGCCACACGCGAGAAGTTCTGCCTCTGTTGTAGCCCCGAGTGCTTCTGGACTTGGGAAACTATAATCCACGTAACCTCCAAACGTCAGTTGTTCACCAAAACGCTCGGAGAGCCTGCGGATAATCCCACGAATCCGGGATATATTATTGTTCTGAGATAAAATGAATGATGCCACCGTTTCCCAAAGTTCTTGGTTCAGAATGCGCATCCCCCAAAGTTTCTCAAGCGCCCGATGCATATACGCATCGTTGTCAACTGCAGCGAGGAGCTTTGGAACATCGCGATCAAGATCAAGATAGTGTCGGAGAAATGGGACGAAGGTAGTCTTATCCTCGGTGGTAGAACTCTCCACACGTAAGGTAGTTCCTACTTGCCAAATTTTGAGGATGCGTCCCTCCACGACACCGTAATAGGCATCATCTATTCGATTCCATCGAAACGACTGTCCGGATTCTAAGGTATATTTCAAACTAAAGTCTGTTGCATCCTGAATCTGCATCGTGTGTTTTGTTGAGTTTTGGTGAGCACTTGTAAGCAATACCCTTGATATTTACCAATTAGTATATAGTAAATTTCAAAAATTAGCAAATTTTTATTCTTAGTCCCAAAATCCACTCTATTTTCAGCGACCTGATTTGACATTTCGTTGAGTTACGGGTATAATATTAACACCTTGGTCTGAAAATAATAGAAACTAAACAGGAGAAACCTTGTAAAACATGATTATCTTTCTACGCGAGAAATTTATTGCGCAACTCTTTATGTGGATAATCGCCATTGTGTTCCTTGCAGGGACGGTGTTCCTCTACAGCAACACGCAGGGCAGGGGTGAAGATCCAGAAGGAGAAGTCGTTCTCAGAATTAATAACTCAGAAGTCAAGCGCGGAGAGTTTGAGAGTGCCGTCGCTAATGCTTTGGAAACTCAAAGACGCAACCAGAGATTCGGCGCACTGGACCGAGAGGAAACGCAGAAGTCAGTCATTGAGCGATGGATACAACAAACCATACTTGGAAGTGTGGATATCGGTCCTGCTGAAATAGAACGCTATATCCGAAGCGACACCACCCGAGTCGAGCAGTACAATCTTTACCAACAGTTCGGGGCAGCAGACCTCTATACGGAGAATATTCGTTTACAACTCAGTTCCGCTGCACTCCGAGATAGTGTGCAATCACTTGAGTTGATAACCGATACTGAAGCAGAACAAGCATATCGACTTGAATCAGACAAGGCAAAAGTTAAATTTATTGAGTTTAAGCATAGTGATTATGCCGCAACGACTGAAGTAGATGAAGCAGAAGCAGAGGCGTACTTTGAGAAAAATCGGGATAACTATAAATCGGAAGAACAGGTGAATGTAAAGTTTATTAGGGTAAATCCTGCCGATCTCGTTTCAGACGAAGACATTGCTGCGCATTATGAGGAGAACCAAGCGGAGTTTACAACACCCGAAGTGGTTAAAGCACGCCATATCTTGAAAAAATTTCCTGATAACGCAACCGACGAACAAAAGGCGGAGACCAAAACTGCCGCAGAGGAACTCCTCAAAACTATCAACGCAGAGCTTGCAGCGGGCGCGGACTTCGCAGAACTCGCAAGGACCCATTCAGAGGGACCTTCCGGTGCTCAAGGTGGCGCGTTAAGGGGTGGAAACCCAAAACTTCCACCCGGAGACTACTTTGCACGTGGAGACATGGTCAAACCCTTTGAGGAAACAGCTTTTGACAGCCTCGAACCAGGAGAAGTCAGCGGTTTAGTCGAAACACAATTTGGGTTCCACATCATCAAGTTGGAGGAAAAGAGAGCACCAGAGGTTCAACCTTTTGACCAGGTCCAATACGACATCCGGCAAAAACTCGTTCAAGTCAGCGGTGTTGATGAGGCAAAAGAAGTTGCGTCCGACCTTCTGTATGAAATCGAAATTCAGGACTATGACGCGGCACTTGCACTTGAAAGATACAAGGAACTTTCCTTCATCGCACTGGAAACAGGGTTCTTCAGTCGCGACGTTACAACTATTCCGCAGATTGGTGCAAGATGGGGGTATCAAGGGTTAATCGAAGAACTCTTTGATATGGAAGTGAACGTAATAAAGGTTGTTGAGGCGAAAAAATCTAATGGAGAACAGATAGAAGCCTATTTTGTTGCCACCGTTCTTGAAAAAAAACCAGCAACTATTCCAGCGTTTTCAGAAATCAAACCGCAGGTCCTCAGCGATCTGAAAACGGAAAAATCCAAGGAACGTGCCTTTGAGGATGCACAAAACCTGTTTCATAAACAGGCAGACACCACATCACTGGATGCCTTACTGGAAAAGTATGACGCGCCTGAAAGTTTAGCAACAGACCGACTTTCTGTCCAAGAAAGCAACCTGTTCGCGCTCAGTCCAAATAGCGATTATATTGCCGGTATGGGAAGTTCGACTGAAACGATGTTCGCCGCATTTCAGATGGAAGTTGATGAGATTGGAGGTCCCTTCAAAGGGAGCAATTCTGTCTATATTGTCCAACTCATTGAGAGAGAAGCACCTGACATTGAAACGTTCCAAATGGACCCGGCTGAGAAAGCACGGCATCGTCAGGCTCTCATTCAAGCAAAGAAACGGGAAACATATCTGAATTGGTTCGCCGCACGCAAAAAGGCGAGTGAACTCTGGATCCATCCGGATTATCGTTAATTCAGGAGTTCGTAGAAAAAATTACGGCGTTTGGGGATATAACCTAACTCGGCTATCGTGCGTTCGATCTCTTCAATCGGCATGCAATAGACCGTTCCAGCTTTGCTGACAACGTTCTCCTCTATCATTGTGCCTCCCATATCATTCGCACCGAATTTAAGCGATAATTGTCCGATTTTCGGACCTTGGGTTACCCATGAAGATTGAAAGTTGTCGAAGTTATCCAGAAACAATCGCGAAATAGCGAGTGTTTTGAGGTATTCAAAACTCCCTGCCGGTGGTATATGATCCATATCGGTGTTGGTGGGTTGAAACGACCAGCAAATAAACGCTGTGAATCCACCCGTCTCATCTTGTAAATCACGCAGTCTGACGAGGTGTTCAACACGTTCGGCGTAACTCTCTACATGCCCATACATCATCGTCGCGCTCGACTGGAGACCAACCAAGTGTCCCTGACGCATAACCTCCAGCCATTCGTCAGCCGTGCATTTTTTAGGGCTAATCTCATTACGGGCATGATCCGTGAGAATCTCTGCACCGCCTCCAGGGATCGAATCAAGTCCAGCGTCTCGCAACCGGATAAGCATCTCTCGCAGCGACATACGGTTTATCTTGGCAAACCAGTCCAACTCTGGTGGGGAAAACCCGTGGATATGGATGCGGTAATTTGCTTTGATCCAACGCAGGAGATCTTCGTACCAGTCAAGTTTAAGTTTTGGATGCAATCCACCTTGCATGAGAATCAACTCACCGCCAAGGTCCAGTGTTTCCTGTATCTTTTCCCCCAGTTCTTCCCGTTCCATAACATAAGCGTCAGGGTCTTGACGATGGCGGTAAAAAGCACAGAAATCGCAGTCCACATAACACCAATTGGTATAGTTGATATTTCGGTCAACAATATACGTGACGTAACCTTCCGGATGTTTGCGTTGTCGGACAATATCCGCAGCGTGCCCCAGCGCAAGTAGATCGTGGCTCTTGAAAAGCGTCAGACAGTCATCAAAGTCTAACCGTTCGCCCGCGAGCGATTTCTCAAGAATAGATTGGATGTTTGTATCCATTTACGAGGTTCCTTAATTCTATAAAACAGACTGATACCAAATCTAATGTTGCAATTCTAACACTTTATAACCTGTTTGTCAACTTTTCTGCCATTTTAATTTGACTTTTACAGAAAATTCGGTATAATTGTAACACGTTTGTTCTGAATCTGCATTTCTGTATTTAAGCAAGGAGAGACGAAAATGAGCGAAGTCGTTTACAATGAGGACTTGGTGAAACGCGTATCAAATAAATACCTCGCAGTGAATGTTGCCGCGAAACGTGCCAGAGATATAAACGCAAATGGTTTGCCTATTGCGCCTTCAAGCACTGCAGATAAAAAGAAGAAACCTGTCGCCGTTGCTACACAAGAGTTAGTTGAAGGGAAACTTCACTTTGAAAGAAGCGAGGTCAAAGCACCCGCTCAGAATACACCCTCAATTTTTACCGACTCGCAGGATTCAGACGACGGTAGTGATATATTTGATGAAGAACTTCTCGCACGCGAAGGCGATGCTGATCCAGAGGAACGTGAGGAAGGTCTCTAAATCTCATCGATGCCGAAAATTGTGCCTACCCAAACAACCTCTCGTCAAAAAAAATGAAGGCACTTGACAATTCCCAATAAAGCGGGTATAATTAAAAGTGCTGCTGACGTGGCTCAATGGTAGAGCAAGTGATTTGTAATCACTAGGTTGGAGGTTCGATTCCTCTCGTCAGCTTTTTTAATGGGGGTATGCTAGAGCGGTCAAATAGGGCAGACTGTAAATCTGTTGGCTATGCCTACGGTGGTTCGAATCCATCTGCCCCCATCTGTTTTTATTCTTTTCTGCGGGAGTAGCTCAGCTGGTAGAGCATTGGCCTTCCAAGCCATGTGTCGCGGGTTCGATTCCCGTCTCCCGCTTGTTGGTGTTTTTTATCTTTGCCGATGTAGCTCAGTCGGTAGAGCGCGTCCTTGGTAAGGACGAGGTCACCGGTTCAATCCCGGTC